>JAILCJ010000031.1 GCA_024680445.1 Campylobacter sp. | reverse complement strand
ATATTTTTTATATGATTTTTTTCTCTTTTTTTTAGAAAAATTTATATTTATTAACAAAACAACTTAAAAAATATTTTGCCTAAATGCCATACTTTAATCTTCTGGGACAAAAATTATTTTTTGCGAAATACTATCAAAATTAAGTATAAAGCAAAAGAAGTTATTCACATTAATTCACCTCTAATTGATAATGAAGTTTTTGATAAAATTTTAAGCTTTATAAAACTTGGTTTAAAATGCCCAAATGCCAAGCTTCTAAGCCATAACACAAGAACAAAATCCCAAAATTTAGGGCTTTTATCAAAAAAGAAGCAAAATAAAAATAAGTGTAAATTTGTCCTTATCAAAATACAAAGTATAAATTTTATTCACCCCCGAAGTTGCAAAGAATCGCCAAGTTTTTCACAGCTAAATTTCAAAAATCACACTATTTTAAATATTTAAAATTCATAAAAAATCGCACGATAGTTTTTAACAAATTTGATATATTTTTCTATATAAAATTACTAAAATTAGCCATCTTATCAAGATCAAACAAAATGCCATTTATAAAAACAAAGTTTTCATAACAAAATTGTCAAAATTTTAAATGCTTTATAAACACAAAGCATAAAATTTAAAAGCAAATTTGATATTTCAAGCTATCAAATTTGATAAACTCAAAAGCAAAATTTTTAAAACTATCAAATTTGATAAAATTAACTGCGATTAAAAAGCAAATTTTTATTTTCATAGCCAAAATTCTAGCTATTTTACAAAAACAAACATGCTAGCAAAGCCATAATTTTCGCCCTTTATCAAAACTTGGAAAACAAAAATTTTAATTTTTTCGCTCTCATTTAGTGCAATTTTGCTATAATTGCTTTATTTTTTTAAATAAATTCTAAGGATTTAAAATGACTTGTATTTATGGAGAAATTATACACGAGCCTTTAAACGATGAAAACTCTCATTGCGATAAAAGCCAAATAGCAAAAAGTTTCACGCATTTTCATTTTAAAAAAGCCTGCGATGCCAAGCAAAGTTATATTTTTAACTTTTCTAACAAAAAGCCAATTTTTCACTCTCACGAAAACACAAAGCACGAGCACGAAAGCCACTCACACAAGCATTTAGAGCATAACAAACACTCCCACGAAAACGCTCACAGCCATACTCACAAGCACGCCCATATACACAAAATCAGCAACCAAAAAGCCCTTTTGGCAAGTCTTAGCGTTACCCTTGTTGCCATGCTTATTCAGTTTATATACTCTATCATCACAAATTCCTTGGCACTTTTAAGCGACACCTTACACATGGCAACCCACGCCCTAGCCCTTGGCCTTAGCTTTTTTGCGATTTATATTGCCAAACATTACTCACACGAACTTAAAAGCTTTGGTTACTGGCGAGCCGAACCTATCGCTGCCCTTATAAACGCCATATTTATCGGACTTTCTGGTGTTTTTATCATTTACGAAGCCGTGCATAAACTCGGCTCACCCGAAGCTATCGATACAAAAACCATGCTTATAGTTGCAGTTTTTGGACTTTGCGTAAATATCGCCACCGCACTTATAATGCTTAAAGGCGACCTTGGCAACCTCAACCTTCGTTCGGCATTTTTACACATGATGAGCGATTTGCTAAGCTCTGTGGCTATCATCATTAGCGGTATACTCGTGCATTTTACGCATTTTTACTATCTTGACACCATTATAGCTGCCATTATCGCCGCTCTTATTGGAAAATGGGGTTATGAACTGGCAAAACAAAGCATAAATATCTTGCTCGAAGCCTCGCCCCTTTCGCCAAAAGATGTTAAAAAAGCCATGTGCGAAGTGTCTATGGTAAAAGACGCACACGATTTACACATTACGCAAATCACGGACAAAATGCTAGTTCTCACCGCTCACATAGTCATTTTACAAGAGGATATAAAACATTTTGCCAAGATAGTTAGCGAACTAAAACACATGCTAAGAAATAAATTTGGCATTTCACATATAAATATTCAACCAGAGTGGCGTCAAATTTGAAAAACATTACATAATTCGTAAGATTAAAATATAAAAATTTTTAACTATCACTAAAATTTCATGACTTTAAAATTTTTCTTACCGCCAAAGATGCTAAATTTAGTCCAAAAACTGCTGTTACGCCCATAAAACTGCCCAATTCTTTACACCTTGGAGTCTCGCTTGAAAAAACCACATCAAAATCCCCACTAAAACCCGCTTTTCTAAGCTCATAACGATATTTTCTAGCAAAGGGGTCCCCGCTACATCTCCACACGCTATCGACCTTAACCTGCGTTGCGTCAAGGCGTTTGGCACTACCCATCGAAGCGATTAGTTTAGGCGATTTTAAAGCAAGTAAAATTTTTGCCCTCATATCATCAATGGCGTCTATAACCAAGTCAAAACGCGAAATATCAAAATCGTTTAAAAATTCCTCGCTAATTTTTTCGTTTATGCCCTTTATGTTTTCATAACGCGAAGCGAATTCCTCTACCTTTGCCACCCCGCAAGCCTCGCTGTAAAGTTGGCGGTTTTGATTTGTTATCTCAAAACTATCACAGTCTATCAAAACTATCTCGCCAACTCCGCTTCTAGCAAGAGTGTCCGCACAAATTCCGCCAACTCCCCCTGCCCCACAAACTAAAATTTTTGCCTTTTGCAACAAAGAAAAATCATCGCCCAAAAGCGATTTTATACGAGAAAATCTATCGCCACTTTGCATTTTTGCCCCTAAATCATAGCTTTTATATCAAATTTGATTATTTTAAATCCAACCAAAATTTCAACTTTTCTAAGCTTTCATGTGCCGTAAAATCAAGCTTTATAGGCGTCAAAGTCGCGTAAGCTTGATATATCATGCCTATATCGCTCGGCGTTTTTTGTTTAAAATAATCAAGATTCGCCCTGCCAAGCCAATAATACTCTATATTTCGTGGATTGTGATGCCTTGAAGCGTCCGTATCATAGCACCTTTTACCAGCCGGCACGACAACATAGCCCTTAAAATCTTGTTTTTTAACAGCAGGGATATTTACATTTAAAAACTGACGCTGCGGTAAGGGGAAATCACCCCAAAGCACCTTTTTAACGATATCTTCGGCGATATCAACGGCAAGTTTAAAACCAAATTTTTCAAGAGAATCTTTTTGATAAAACTGCGAAAATGCAATACTAGCAATGCCTTGCAAAGCACCCTCCATACACGCTCCGCAAGTGCCAGAATAGCTTATATCCTCGCCTAAATTTGCCCCATGATTTATACCGCTTATGATAAGGTCGGGTTTTTTATCGTAAAGTGCATGCAAAGCAAGGTAAATACAATCACTTGGCGTTGCGTCATCAAGTTTATAAAAATTTTTGCGAATTTTTATAAATTTTAGTGGTTTTGTAAGCGTCAAAGAGTGAGCACAAGCGGATTTTTCAGTGCTTGGAGCAACTATCGTCACCTTTGTATCGGGCAATTTTTTCAGTCTTTTTGCAAGTTTTAACAAACCCTTGGCTTCGTAACCATCGTCATTTGTTATCAAAATTTCTTTCATTTTTATCCTTTTTTGCTTTATTGTAACATAGCTTGTTTTAAATTTTTAAAAATTTACTTATACTTAAAAATAATGTTAATTTTTAGTTAAAATTTTATATAATTAGACAAAAAAATTTGGATAAAAATGGGAAAAAAGTTATTAGTTTCATGTCTTGAAGCCTCGGCAAATCTGCATTTTGGCGAAGTTTTAAAGCACTGCAATTCGCCAGAACTTTATGGTATATTTGATGAAAAATTCGGCACGCCCTATCTAAAAAGCTCGGAATTTTCGGCTATGGGTTTTGTTGAAATTTTACCACTTTATTTTAAGGCAAAAAGAGCGCTTAAAAAAATGGTTGAACTAGCCAAAAATGTCGATTCTATCTTGCTTATAGATAGCCCAGCTTTTAACTTACCGCTGGCAAAAGCCATAAAAGACGCTAGGATAAAAACGCCCATAACTTACTATATCTTACCGCAAGTTTGGGCATGGAAAGCCAAACGCGTTGCCAAGGTAGAACGTTACTGCGACAATCTCGCTTCGATTTTACCATTTGATGCCAAATTTTATACAAGGGCAAACTATGTCGGACACCCTTTGCTTGATGAGATAAAAGTGCAAAAAACCGAACTTTCAAACAAAGGCGTAGTGGCATTTTTACCCGGTTCTAGGGCAAGTGAGATAACACGGCTAATGCCTATTTATCGCCAAGTAGCCAAACATATAGATGCAAAAAAAGTGCTTGTAGTGCCACCGTTTTTAGTTAAAAAACTAGACGAACTTTATGGCGATGTAAGCGAATTTAAGCTATGTAATGACACACCAAACGCCCTTGTTTCAAGCGATTTTGCCTTTATTTGCTCTGGCACGGCAACGTTAGAAGCCGCACTTATCGGCACACCTTTTGTGCTTTGCTACAAAGCCAAGGCGATAGATATTTGGCTGGCTAGAAAATTTGTAAAACTCCGCCATGTCGGACTTGCAAATATATTTTTTGACTTTATGGAAAAAGAAGCTTTGCATAAGGAATTTATCCAAGATGAAGTAAGTGTTGAAAATTTACTCCATACTTACGAAAACACTGATAGGCAAAAATTCATACAAAAAGCCAAAGAACTTCGTGAGTATTTATCACACGGAAGTAGCCAAAAAGTGGCTGAAATTTTAAATTTATATTAAAACAAAGGAGAAAAAATGAGCGAACCTATGACTATGTATGGTTACGAAAAATTAGACGCTGAATTAAAAGATTTACGTTTAAACCAAAGACCGCAAATCGTTAAAGAAATCGATATCGCAAGATCACACGGAGATCTAAAAGAAAACGCAGAATATCATGCCGCAAAGGAAAAACAAGCCTTCATCGACTCACGCATAGCCGAACTGTCAAATCTTTTAGCAAATGCCGAAGTTATCGACCCTAGCACCTATATCCATGACAGAGTAAGATTTGGTTCAAGCGTTACTATCATGGAGATAGACACAGAAACCCAAAGCACTTATACCATAGTTGGTGTTAGCGAAAGTGACCTAGATCGCGGACTTATCTCGATTTCTTCACCACTTGCAAGACAACTCATAGGCAAGGCAGAAGGCGATGAAGTCGTGCTAAGTTTGCCAAAGGGCACGGTAGATGTTGAAGTGATGAAAATTTGCTATACACCTATCAAATTTGGAGAATAAAATGAAAGTTGGAATCATCGGAGTTAGCGGATACACAGGCTTTGAGCTAATAAGACTTTTGATAAATCACCCAAAATTTGAAATTTCTTATCTGGCTGCAAGTTCTAAAAGCCAAATAGACGAGGTTTTTACCCAGCTTAAAGGCGTTTTGGACTTTGAAGTAAACGTTGCAGACGCAAAAGAAGCTGCCCAAAAATGCGAACTTGTCTTTTTGGCTCTTCCGCATAAAGAGGCTATGAAATACGCGAAAGATTTGCTAAGTTTTGGCGTTAAAGTTGTCGATTTATCGGCGGATTATCGCCTAAGTTTAAAACTTTACGAAAAAAATTATGACACCCATCTTGACCCCAAAAATCTAGCCCACGCCGTATATGGCTTGGTAGAATTAAATCGCCAAAAGATAAAATCAGCCCGCCTTATCGCAAACCCAGGTTGCTATCCAACGGCTTCGCTTCTTGCGACTTTGCCATTTTTACCTTATATAAATAAAAATTTAGGTGTTTTTATAGACGCAAAAAGCGGTGTTAGCGGTGCTGGTAAAAAACTTGTTGCTAGTTCGCATTTTGTAAATGTAAATGAAAACGCAAACGCCTACAACCCTATAAAACACAGACACGCCGATGAGATAAAAGAACAACTTAGCCTTGTTGCAAATGCCGAAATTTCAACGCTTTTTGTGCCACATTTGCTCCCTCTTACTCGTGGTATGCTAGCAAGCGTTTATGCGGTTTTGGACGAAAAAGTTAACAAGGATTTTGATCCCATAGCCGTATTAAAACAATACTATAAAGATGAAAAATTTATACGCATCACGACTTCGCCAGTTAGCATTAAAAATGTCGCTGGCACGCATTTTTGCGATATCACCGCCTATACTTTTGAAGGCAAAATTTTCATAAATTCAGCCATAGACAACTTGCTTAGAGGTGCTAGTTCACAAGCCGTGGCAAATGCAAATTTGATGTGCGGTTTTAGCGAAGACTTGGCTTTGCCTAAAATCAGCCATTTTTGCTAGGTTTGCTATGCAAATTTTACCGGGTGCTATTTTTATCTCTGACGCTCATGAAAACACGAACCGTGCTGATTTTTTAAACTTCTTAAAAGCCGTAAATTCGGGGCTTATCCAAACGCCCCAACTTTTTTTAATGGGCGATATGTTTGACTTTTTAACCGGCTATGGCAAATATACAAGCGAATTTTTTGCCGAACATATCGAGCTTATCAATCAAATAGCTAACAAAACGCAAGTTATTTATGTAGAAGGCAACCATGATTTTAGACTTAAAAATTTATTTACTAATGTTTTAGTTTTTGAGATACAAAAACAACCCGCGCTTTTTCAAACGATTAATGGCGAAAGCGTTTCTATCGCACATGGCGATATATTTTTACCCTTTATTAGCAAATATGCTTTGAGATTTTTAAGAGTAAAATTTTTCTTAAAATTTATGAATTTTATTGATATTTTGTTAAATTTTAAAATTTCAAAAGGCATTTTATCTTTTCTGACACGCAAAAAAATTGATTATAAAATTCCCGAATTTAAAGATAAGATAAGCCCTAAAATGCGTCATTACAGCACAGATATCGTGATAGAGGGGCATTATCATCAAGGTGTGATTTTTGATATAGAAAATAGGCTTTATGTAAATATCCCACTTTTTGCGTGCGATCAAAGTTTTTTTGTTGTAAAATACCCAAATCAAAAGTTACAATTTGAGCAAATACACATGAAAGGACATTGATGTTTGGAGACAATGTATTGAAAACGGGCTCAAACGAAATGGAACTTGTTGATTTTCGTATCTTTAAAAAAAGCGATAACAAAGTATATGAAGGCATATACGGCGTAAATGTCGCAAAGGTTCGTGAAATCATCAAAATGCCAAATCTAACCGAGCTTCCCGGCGTACCTGAATATATCGAAGGTATTTTTGACCTTCGTGGTGTGGTTATCCCTGTCATCAACCTTGCTAGCTGGATGAATATAGTCGAGCCAGACGGAGAAGTAGTGATAAAACCACGTGTTATTATCGCCGAGTTTAGCGGAATTCTTATCGGTTTCATAGTTCACGAAGCCAAAAGAATTCGTCGCATAAACTGGAAAGATATAGAACCGGCAAACTTTTCAGCAGGTGGCACTGGAACACTTGATCGTGGTAAGATTACCGGTGTTACTCGTATAGAAAATAACGAAGTTTTGCTTATCTTGGATCTTGAAAGCATAGTCGAAGAA
Source organism: Campylobacter sp. (assembly GCA_024680445.1). Classification (GTDB taxonomy): domain Bacteria; phylum Campylobacterota; class Campylobacteria; order Campylobacterales; family Campylobacteraceae; genus Campylobacter_A. The sequence continues at coordinate 7,949 of JAILCJ010000031.1, read as the reverse complement.
CTTGGAATTTACTCTCCAAAACTCGATATCAAGATAGATGATAAGAAAAAACTAAAAGGTTGGGCTCTCGTACTTGACGATAGCGTAACAGCTAGAAAACTCGTAAAAGACGCACTCGAAAAAATGGGTCTAAGCATAGTCGAAGCCAAAAACGGTATCGAAGGCTTAGAGCGTATGAACGAACTTTACGAGAGATTTGGCGAAAGGACTTGCGACGAAGTTCGAGTTATACTAAGCGATATAGAAATGCCACAAATGGACGGCTATCACTTTGCATCGCATGTTAAAAACGACGAGAGATTTGCTGATATCCCTATAGTATTTAACTCATCACTTAGCAACGAATTTAGCGAATCACAAAGCAAAGAAGCTGGCGGTGCTGCATATTTGACCAAATTTGATGCCAATGTATTTTATCAAGAAGTGCTCAAAGTCATTGAAGCACACACAAAATCTGCTAAATAGAGGTGAACCATGGATGATATGAAAGAAATAATGGAAGACTTCTTAGTTGAAGCTTTCGAACTTATAGAACAAATCGACCATGACCTTGTTGAACTCGAAGCAAATCCAGAAGATTTGGAGCTTTTAAATAGCATTTTCCGTGTTGCACACACAGTAAAAGGAAGTTCGTCATTTTTAAATTTCGATATCCTTACTAAACTTACTCACCACATGGAAGATGTCTTAAATAAAGCTAGAAAAGACGAACTAAAAATCACACCAGATGTTATGGACGTTGTCTTGGAATCTGTTGATATGATGAAAGGTCTTTTAGTTGGTATCCGTGATAATGGCAATGATACAGATGTTGGCATAGATATAGAAAATATCTGCCAAAGACTTAGTGCTATCTCAGAAGGCGAAGCTATCCCAGCCGCCGATGCTGCACCTGCTGCACCAGAAGCACCCGCTGCCCCTGCCGCACCAGAACCTGCACCGGCTGCACCTGCTGCCGAAGCCGCACCAGAGATAAGCGATGAAGATTTATCAAAACTTAGTGGCGAAGAGGTTGAAGCTGAAATCGAAAGATTATTAAAGATAAGAAAAGCAGAAGATCAAGCTAGACGCGCTGCAAAAGGTATAACACCAGCTGCTCCGGCCGCCGCACCAAAACCAGCCGCCGCACCAAAACCGGCTGCAAAAAAAGCTGATGACAAAAAAGTCCCAGCCGCTTCAAGCCCAGTAGCACAAGAACAAACCATACGCGTCGAAGTAAAAAGACTAGATCACTTGATGAACCTTATTGGCGAACTAGTTCTTGGCAAAAACCGCTTGCTAAAAATTTATGATGATGTCGAAGAAAGATATGAGGGCGAAAAATTCCTTGAAGAACTAAATCAAGTTGTTTCAAGCCTTAGCCTAGTTACGACAGATATTCAACTAGCCGTTATGAAAACTAGAATGCTACCTATCGCAAAAGTTTTCAACAAATTCCCACGTATGATTCGTGACCTTAGCCGTGAACTTGGCAAACAAATAGATCTTGAAATATCAGGTGAAGAAACCGAACTTGACAAATCTATCGTTGAAGAGATAGGCGATCCGCTAGTGCATATCATCAGAAACTCGTGCGACCACGGCGTTGAAATGCCTGAAACTCGTCTTGCTATTGGAAAACCAGAAAAAGGTGTCGTCCAACTAAAAGCTTACAACGAGGGCAATCATATAGTTGTCGAAATAGTCGATGACGGTAAGGGTCTTGACGCTGATATTCTTAGACAAAAAGCCATGGAAAAAGGTCTTATCAACGAACGAGAAGCCGATGCGATGAGCGATAAAGAAGCCTTTAACCTCATCTTTAAACCGGGCTTTTCAACTGCTGCAAAAGTTACAAATGTTAGCGGTCGTGGCGTTGGTATGGACGTCGTTAAAACAAATATCGAAAAACTAAACGGTATCATAGATATAGATAGTGAAGTTGGCAAAGGCACGGTTATAAAACTAAAAATTCCTTTGACTCTTGCCATTATCCAATCTTTGCTAGTTGGAACGCAAGAAGAATTCTATGCTATCCCACTTGCAAGTGTTCTTGAAACAGTTCGCGTCCCTATCGATAATATCTACACAGTTGAAGGCAAAAATGTTCTAAGACTTCGTGATGAAGTTTTATCTTTGGTAAGACTTTCAGATGTCTTTGGCGTAAATAAAGTTTTCGATAGCGGAGATAATACCTATGTCGTTATCATCGGTGTTGCCGAAACAAAACTTGGCATCATAGTTGATACCTTGGTAGGTCAAGAAGAAGTCGTTATCAAATCTATGGGCGATTATTTACAAAACATACCAGGCATTGCTGGTGCAACTATCAGAGGCGATGGTAGAGTTACTCTTATCATCGATGTTGGTGCACTCATGGAGATGGTTAAAGATATTAAAGTTGATATCAGAGCAGAAATGGATGCAGAAGCCAAGAGTGTCAAAGAAAAACCAAGCGATTATAAAGTTTTGGTTGTTGATGATTCTAAAATGGATAGAACCATTATACAAAAATCACTCAAACCAACTGGCATTACTCTTGTTGAAGCCACAAATGGCGTCGAAGCTCTAAATATTATCAAATCAGGCGAACACGCATTTGATGCGATTTTGATAGATATAGAAATGCCTCGTATGGACGGCTACACTCTCGCTGGTGAAATTCGCAAGTATTCAAAATACAGAAATTTACCGCTTATAGCCGTAACTTCAAGAACATCTAAGTCTGATAGGTTGCGTGGGGTTGAAGTTGGTATGACAGAGTATATCACCAAACCTTACTCGCCAGAGTATCTTGAAAATGTCGTTAGAAAAAATATTAAGTTACCGTAGGGGGCTAAAATGGCAGACAATAAACTAAATGAAGTCCTACAAAGACAAAAAGCTCAGATAGAAGAACCAGGTGGCGCTACCAATAGTGAAGACATAGTTCAACTTGTCGGTTTTGTCGTTGGTGAAGAAGAGTATGCGATTCCGATTTTAAATATAAAAGAAATCATAAAACCTATCGAATATACTCGTGTCCCAAGCGTTCCTGACTATGTTTTAGGCGTGTTTAACCTTCGTGGAACGGTTATACCGCTCATAGATTTACGCAAAAGATTTTCGCTAAGTGCTAGTAAGCAAAGCTCAACAACACGTTATATAGTCATGGCTCACGAAGATAATGTCGCAGGCTTCGTGATAGACAGACTTACGGAAGCTATTCGTATGAATCGCAACAGAATCGATCCGCCACCAGAAACTTTGATAAAAGATAAGGGCATGATTTACGGCATAGGTAAAAGAGATCAAAACATACTTACCATACTAAAAGTCGAAACGCTCTTGAAGCGTGATTTTTAGCATAGAGGTAAGATTTGATAAAACTATGTGCGTTTGATTTTGATTCAACGCTTATCCAAGGCGAGACCATAGACGAACTCGCCTTGGCATACGGTGTTGGTGACGAGGTAAAAAAGATTACCGAAGCTGCGATGAAAGGTGAGCTGGATTTTTTTGAAAGCTTGATAAAAAGGGTTTCTTTACTCAAAGGTATGAGTGTAGAAAATGTTAAAAAAGTTTGCTCCAAACTTAAACCTACAAACGGAGCCGTCGAGCTTGTCGGCGAATTAAAAAAACGAGGCATAAAAGTTGTCGTTTTTAGCGGGGGATTTCACAGAGCTACCGATCCTATGCGTAACATCATAGGCTATGATGAAAGTTTTGCAAATATCTTACACCAAAAAAATGGTTACCTAAGCGGACTTGTTGGCGGCGAAATGATGTTTTCTATGTCAAAAGGCGAAATGCTACAAAGATTGCAAAGACTAATGGGCATAAGCGAGGACGAAACCATGTGCGTTGGAGACGGAGCTAACGATATTTTTATGTTTGAACATGCAAAAACAAGCATTGCATTTTGTGCAAAAGAAATTCTAAAACAAAGTGCGAGCCATTGCATCGATACCTGTGATATGCGTGAAATTTTAAAAATTTTGGAGTAAAGTATGTATAAGGGCATGAATTTTTCACTTTGGTGTGATTTTATAGAAAGAGATTTTTTAGATAAAGGTTTTAGTGATTTACTAAGAAATGGCACAATAAACGGAGCTACAAGCAACCCAGCGATATTTAAAACCGCTTTTAGCACTAGCAAGGCTTATGAAAAAAGCATAGAACAAAGTCCAAAACGACACCCAAAAGAGCTTTATGAGCTTTTGGCTAGTCAAGACATTAAAATCGCCGCACAAAAATTGCTTAAAAACTACGCAAATGGCGATGATGGCTTTATAAGCATAGAAGTAGATCCAAATTTATCAAGCAATGTCGAAGCTACAATAGCCGAGGGCGTTAAACTTTACAACTCTATCAAAATGCCAAATGTTATGATAAAAATTCCAGCCACAAAAGAAGGCTATGAGGCAATGAGTGCTTTAATGGCACAAGGCATAAATGTCAATGCAACTCTTATTTTTTCACCCCAACAAGCCATATCCTGTTTAAAAGCCTTTAAAGAAGGCACCCAGGCATATCTTAAACATTTTACAAATACAACTCCGCCACAAGGCGTTATAAGCATATTTGTTAGCCGTTTTGACCGCTTATTGGACGAAAAAATGGCAGCCGCAAATTTGCCGACAGGACAAATCGGCATAATGAACGCCAGCAAAATTTATCACATTATAAATGATGAAAATTTGCCAAATGTTAGAGCACTTTTTGCAAGCACCGGAGTTAAAGGCGGCGATTTAAGGGCTGATTATTATGTGCGTGAACTTATGTTTGAAAATACCATAAACACCGCACCAGTCGGCACTATCGAGGCATTTATAAAAGAAAATGCCCAACTTAAAACTCCGCCGTCAAAACAAAGCATACAAAGCTTTTTTGAAGTAATGGCAAAGGCTAATATAAATATAGACAACGCTTATCGTGATTTGCTAAATGACGGATTGAAGGCGTTTGAAGTCGCTTTTGGTGAAATTTTAAATACTCTAAACAAAAATTTAGAAATTTTTAGCTAAAATCACCGACTATTTTTATACGAAAGGACAACGATGTTAGAAGGAATCGTTAGAGAGAGTATCGGTAAAAAGTCTGCAAAGGCTTTGAGAAGAGATGGTTATCTAATCGCAAACATTTATGGTAAGGGATTAGAGAATATTGCCGCAGCATTTAAGGCAAATGACTTCATAAAAGAAGCAAAAAAGAAAAAAACCCTTGCTTTTGATGTGAAAGTTGGCGGCAAAGTTTATAATGTCGTGATAGTCGATTATCAAAGAGATGTCGTAACACATGACCTTAAACATGTTGATTTAAAAGTCGCACTTCCGGGCGTCGTTTCAAAATACATGATCCCAGTTAAAACTGTTGGCACCCCTATCGGCCTTAAAAACAAAGGCTTATTGCTTATCTCAAAACGCCGTTTATGCGTAAAATGCACGGCTGAAAATTTGCCAAATGTATTTGAGATAGATGTAAGCAAACTTGATGTCGATGATACAGTTTTAGTTCGTGATATCCCAGTTCCAGCCAATGTTACCATGGTTGATGCTGGCAGAATCGCAGTTCTTGGTGTTGTTAAAGCTAAATAATGACACTCATTGTGGGGTTGGGAAATCCCTCCCCAAAATACGAAAACACTAGACACAATATGGGCTTTATGCTTATCGATGAGCTAAAAAGCCACTTCAAAGACGACTTGCGTGATTTGAGTTCGTCAAAATTTCAAGGCGAAGTTTATAAAGCCAAAGAAATCCTACTTTTAAAACCCCAAACCTTTATGAATTTATCCGGCGTCAGCGTCAAAGCGGTAAAAGATTTTTACAAACCAGCTCGCATTATAGTTGCACACGATGATATGGATTTGAGCTTTGGAGCGATAAAATTTAAAAAAGGCGGTAGCAGCGGCGGACACAACGGCATAAAATCCATAGACGAACTAATCGGAAATGATTATGAAAGAATAAGACTTGGCATAGGCAGGGGACAAAACGCCGTAAATTTCGTGCTTGGCGAATTTAGCGAAAACGAAAAAGCCGAACTTGGCGAAATATTATCTTATGCCAAAACTGCAACTCTTGCCCTTTTAAACAGCGATATTTCTGAAATTTCAGCCAAATTTACACGCAAAGGTTTGGCAAAATGATTTCTTGTGCCATAAAAGCAAATTTCTTTTATAAAAATCACAAATTTTTGCCTTGTGAAAACAAGAAATTTTTAAAGCCTTGTCTTTATCAAATTTGCAAATCCAAAAATATATTTCGCTTCAAATTTGATAAAAACAAGGTCTTAAATTTGATAAAAAATGCCAAAATTACGAGCCTTGCTATAAACAAATTTCACTACATTTCAAATTTAATTTTATCTCAAAACCCAAAACTATCAAATTTGATAAAAACATCAAATTTGATTTTACCTTGCAAAACAAAGACAGCAAATTTGATAAAAATTCCAAATTTGATTTTACCTTGCAAAACAAAGACAGCAAATTTGATTTTATTTCAAAACACAAAACTAGCAAATTTGATTTTATTTAAAAACTCAACACTATCAAATTTAATAGCATATCCAAGCGTAAAATCAAAGCAATTTTATAAAAAACAAAAACTTTTTTACTCCAAATTTGATGAAAATAAAATTTTAAATTTGCTAAAATCATCAAGCACTTTTTATGCATTTTTTTACACTTTTAAGCAAAATTTTTGCACCTTAAAGCGAAATTTTGCCCCAGAGGTTGCTAGATGAAACTTTATGCCAAATACACAGCTTGGGTCTATCTCAAAAGCTTTCTTATAGTTTTTTTCGCCCTAGAACTTTTTTATATCGGCATAGATTTGCTAACAAACCTAAAAGACTTGCCAGCCTCTGCCAACACCCAGCTTCTTTATGTAACCTTTACGGCGATGACTGCCATAAGCTATGTTTTGCCTATCTCGCTAGTTTTTGGGCTCATCATAGCGATGATAAACATGGTTCGCTCAAACGAACTCGTAAGCTTTTACGCCCTTGGAGTTAGCAAAAACGCCCTTATCGTCCCGCCTTTACTTATTTCGCTTTTCATCACCTGCATTTATGTTGGCTTAAATTTCACGCCCTTTGCCTACGCTTACGACCTGCAAAAATCCATTACCAAAGGCGATAAATTCGGCAAAGTCGCTCGTGACACCTTCTTAAAATTTGAAGGCAAATTCATCTATATCAAAGAGCTAAACCCCCTAAACAACGAGGCAAAAAAGATCGATATTTTCGATATAAACGACACGGATTTAAGCACGGCAACCTTTGTTGAAAAAGCAAATTTCAGCAACGACGCTTGGCTTATGCAAAAACTTAGCATAACAAATCTGCCAAAAACCCTAGAACTCGGAGCCGATGGGCTAAAAAATTCTTTTGAAAACAACCAAACCGCCCTAAAAGGTTTCAAACCCAAAAGCATACAAAACGCAAACAGCGGCGAAAAGCTAAATTTAAATGTCCTTGACGCCTTGGATTTTATCATGACTTTTGGCGGCGAAGGCGTCGCGATAAACTCGGCAAAATCGGCATTTTACAGCCTTGTTATCCACCCATTTTTTGCCCCGATTTTACTCGTGATAATGTATTTTTATATCCCAGTTACAGGGCGATTTTTCAACCTCGCCTTGGCAAGTTTTTTGCTAGTTCTTAGCACTTTGATTATTTGGGGAATTTTATTTGTGCTTATCAAATTCTCGCAAAATGCGACCATACCGGCAGAAATCGGCATACTCTGCCCCGTACTTTTGCTTTTATTTTACTCGCTTTATTTGATAAAAAATCAGCAAAAAACTATCAAAGACTAACAAATTTTTCATCTACCCTGTGGATTTTTTTCTTTATCAAATTTAATAATTTCGCTGTCAAATTTGATAATTTTTCTCGCCACTTAAAGCCAAATTTGATAATTTCAAAGCTAAATTTGATATTTTTATAACCCTGTGTGTTTTTTTTTTTATCTATTTTAATAA
>JAILCJ010000023.1 GCA_024680445.1 Campylobacter sp. | reverse complement strand
AAAATTAATTATTTTTCTAAAAAGAGTAATAGAATTTTTGGTGTAAGATAACAAGAACGGTTTAAATACACTATAAAAGGATAACGCATGAAAGATGATGTTCTTTTACAAATCAACAGGCGTTTAGAACAACTTGAAAAGCTTCCGGGCATAAAACAAGACGGTTCTTTGAAACAAGCTTTGCAAAAAGCCGGATTTAGCAGACGGGATTTTTTGAAGTGGTCTGGCGCTATGACAGCATTTATGGCACTTCCAGCAGCTTTAACTCCAAGTGTTGCAAGGGCTGCCGAGCTGGCTGATAGATTGCCGGTTATTTGGTTACATATGGCTGAATGTACAGGTTGTAGTGAGAGTTTGCTAAGAAGTGATACTCCAACTATCGATAGCTTAATTTTTGATTACATCAGCCTTGAATACCACGAAACCGTCATGGCGGCGTCTGGTTGGCAAGCAGAAGAAAACCTTGAAGGTGCTATCGAAAAATATAAAGATAGATACATTTTAATGGTTGAAGGCGGTATACCAACAGGTACAACTGAAAACTATCTTACCGTTGGACCGCTTGGCACGACTGGTTATCATCACGCAAAAGTGGCTAGTCAAAATGCAGCCGCTATCTTTGCGATAGGTACCTGTTCTAGTTTTGGTGGCGTTCAAGCAGCTAAACCAAATCCTTCAAACTCTAAGGCTTTAAGCCAAGTTTCATCAAAACCTGTTATCAATGTCCCGGGCTGTCCGCCTAGCGAAAAAAATATAGTCGGCAATGTTTTGCACTATTTGCTTTTTGGTGCTTTACCAGCTCTTGATGTCTTTAATAGACCAAAATGGGCATACGGACTTCGTATACATGATTTGTGCGAAAGACGTGGACATTTTGACGCTGGCGAATTTGTTCAAACTTTTGGTGACGAAGGTGCAAAAAATGGCTATTGCCTTTATAAAGTCGGCTGCAAAGGTCCATATACATTTAATAACTGTTCAAGAGAGAGATTTAACCAACATACAAGTTGGCCAGTTCAAGCCGGACATGGTTGTATAGGTTGTTCTGAACCTGATTTTTGGGATACCATGGGGCCATTTGAAGAGCCTATGGGCGATAGACTTTTTGATACGGTTTTTGGACTAGGTGCTGATAATGTGAGCGATAAAATCGGTTTAGGAATTTTGGCATTAACTGGTATAGGCATAGCCGCTCACGCAGCGATAGCTTCGATGAAAAAGGATAAAGAATGAGCGAACAAAGAATTATAATCGACCCTATCACAAGGATAGAAGGACACCTTCGTGTAGAAGTTGTCGTTGATGAAAATAATGTCGTCAAAGAAGCCTATTCTGGCTCGACACTTTGGCGTGGTATAGAGCAAATCGTTCGCAACCGTGATCCACGCGATGTTGGTTTCTTTACACAAAGAATTTGCGGTGTTTGTACATTTTCGCATTATAGAGCCGGTATAATGGCGGTTGAAAACGCCCTTGGTATCGAGCCTCCGCTAAATGCAAAACTTACACGAACTTTGATGAATAACGCACTTTATTTGCACGATCACCCTGTGCATTTTTATCAACTTCACGGACTTGACTGGGTTGATGTTGTTTCGGCTTTGAGTGCTGATGTACATAAGGCAAGTGATGAAGCGTTTAATTATTGCGAAACTCCGTATGCAACGGGTGCTGATAAACTAAAAGAAGTTAAAGATAAGGTCGAAGCCTTCGTTAAAAAAGGCAACCTTGGACCATTTGCTAACGCTTATTGGGGTCACCCAACTTATAAATTTACGCCAGAACAAAATTTGATAGTGCTTTCACACTATCTAGAATGCTTGCGTGTTCAAAGAACAGCGGCACAAATGATGGCGATATTTGGCGGTAAACAGCCTCACCCTCAAACCCTAACCGTTGGCGGTGTAACTTGCGTTATGGATATAACAAGTCCAGCAAGACTTGGCGAATACATGATTAAATTCCAAGAAATATCTGATTTCATCAACCGTGCTTATTATCCAGATGTGCTTATGGCTGCAAAAGCTTATGCAACCGAACCAAGCGTTTTAAATGATGTTGGCACACCAAATTTGTATTGTACTGATGAATTTTTCATGGGCAATAAAGAAGGCTTCTTGATAAAAGGCGGTATCATCTTAAATGGCGATATCAGCAAGGTTTATGATGTAGACGATAAACTTATCACCGAAGAAGCTACACGTTCTTGGTATAAAAATGACAAAGCACTTCATCCATATGACGGCGAAACAGAGCCAAATTACACAGGTCTTGTTGATCTTAAAACCCTAGACGGCAAGGGTGAGTTAAAAGATTCAAAAGCCTTTGATATAAACGGTAAATATAGCTGGATCAAGGCTCCACGATATGACGGCAAAGCTATGCAAGTTGGCCCACTTGCGAGTATTGTTATAAATTACGCTCGTGGCAACAAACCAGTCGTTGAGTTAGTTGATAAATTTTTAGCTGATAGTGGCTTGCCACTTGCTGCAGTTTTTTCAACTCTTGGCAGAACAGCCACTCGTATGCTTGAAGCTAAACTTGTAGCAGATAACGGACTAAAAGCACTTACAAATTTGGTTGAAAATTTAAAAGTCGATCAAGAAACTTGTGCAAAATATGTTATCGATAAAAACAAAGAATACAAAGGCAATTTCCAAGGCAACGCCCCTCGTGGAGCACTTAGCCACTGGTGCCGTATCAAAAACGGCGTTATTTCTAACTGGCAAGCTGTTGTGCCTAGTACTTGGAACGCTTCACCAAAAGATGCAAAAATGCAAAGAGGTAGCTACGAAGAGTGCATAGTTGGGCTAAAAATCGCAGATTTAAAACAACCACTAGAAATTATTCGTAAAATTCACTCATACGATCCTTGTATAGCGTGTGCGGTGCATGTTATGGATACTCGTGGTAATAAACTTGGCGAATACAAACTTAACCCAAATTTATAGGAGGCTAAGATGAGTGAGCAAAAACTCGACAGAACTAGCGAGTATGAATTTAGTATAGGGCTTCGCCTTACGCACTGGATTCGTTTTGTAGCCATTACTGTTCTTATAGTTACTGGTTATTATATCTCGTATGTTTTCATAAGCCCTGAAATTTCGGCAGAGCCAACGCTTTTTTTAAATGCAAAATGGCGTATGGTTCATCAAGTTGCCGGCTTTGTTTTGATAGGTGTTACTATTTATAAGACTTATCTTTTCATTTTTGATAAAAAATCACGCAAAGAGTTGCGTTCTATAAGTGATTTTATAAATCCTATCGTATGGATAAGACAAATCAAATTTTATCTATTTATAGGTAGGCATCCACACTTAAAAGGCGTTTATAATCCTTTGCAATTTATTGCTTATTTGATGTTTTATCTCGTGCTTTTCTTGATTATCCTAAGCGGACTCGTGCTTTATGTGCATGTTTATCATGAAGGTTTAGGCGGATTTTTATATGAGCCGATGAGGTTTTTTGAAAACTTAATGGGCGGACTTGCAAATGTGAGAACTTTGCATAGAATTTGTATGTGGATCATCATGATCTTTATACCAGTGCATGTTTATATGGCTGTCTTTAATGCTGTTAAAGGCAAAGATGGTGCTATGGATGCGATATATAGCGGATATAAATTCCGTAAAGAAGAAGCAGAAGCGTGAAAATACTCGTCCTTGGCATTGGCAATGTCATGTTTGGCGATGAAGGCGTGGGTGTTCATTTTGTAAATATGCTTCGCCAAAACTACTCATTTTCGCATGAAAGCGATGAGCTAGACTTTGTTGATGGCGGAACTTTGGCGATGACACTCTCGCCTATTATTACCTCGGCTGATAAAGTGGTCGTGGTTGATTGTATAAGTGCCGATGATGCCGTGGCTGGGGACGCGTTTTTTTTCGATTATGATGCCATACCGCCCAAACTTTCTTGGAGCGGTTCGGCACATGAAGTCGAAATGCTTGAAACCTTGCAGTTTATAGAACTTAGTGGCGATTTGCCACCTACAAAAATCCTTGCCATTATCCCAACTCGTATCGAACCCATGTGTTTTAGCCTTTCAGATGAAGTTAAAAATGGCGTAAAGCTTCTTGAAAAAACTTTGCTTGATTATCTATCAAATTTGGGCTTTTCTTATCAAAAAATATCAAATTTTTCTATTCAAGATATAGCAAATGATTTTGCAAAAGGTATGAAATGATACTATGTTTTGAATTTAGCGGTGCTAGCGATACTTTGGGCTTTTTTTTAAAATTTTATGCAAAGGATTTTGAGCATAAATTTTTAAAAGATAGCCAAAATTTAACACTTTGTGTAAGTGGCGAAGAGGCGGAGTTGTTAAAATTTGCTGACACTTTGAGCCAAAATTTACCAAATTTTATTAGCATAAAATCAAGTCGTGTTTATGTGTCTGATGAATTTTTAGGCGAGAAAATGGACTTTGAAAATCCGCTTTCAAACATTACGCCTGTGCAAATTTCGGCTTTTTGCAATGGTGAAATTTTGCCAAATGAAAATGGCGTTTTTAGCGATACTATGCTTTTAAAAGACGGCAAATTTGTTGAAGTTTGTAAAGAAAATTTTGCCGAACTTTTAGACGATAGTTTAAAAAATTTAACTCAGGGCATAAGGCTAAGAGATAAAATTTTAGGTGATTATGAGCTATGCAGTCTTGAAAATTTTTATGCTTGTTCGGCTTTGATGCCAACAAATTTGACGCATTTGCCTAAATTTTTTATCACAAATTCCAGCGAACAAATCGCCCTTGCAAGCTATGAAAAACCCATGCTTTTACTAAGAACAAATGAGGCTTTTAGACAAAAATTTTCTCAAATGTTTTTTGGTGTTTTGGCAGCAAGAGATATTTTTACATATGCCTTGGCTAGCGAAGCGGCAAAGCAAGGGGTGGAATTTTTATGCTTAAAAACTTCTAACAAAATTTTTAAAGCCGTTGTTTTGGATTCTCAAATTTTATTTGCAAATTCATCTGCTTATTTTAAGCAAACATTACTCCCAAATGAGAAAAAAAGTTTAAAAATTTTTCTTAGTAAAAATTATGATGATGATATATCGCTTTTGCTTGGCAAAGATGAAACTAAGCTTGTAAATTTGAACTTGCCACGAAGTTTTGAAGAGCTTTTTTCTATGCTTAAAGAGCTAGACGGAGGCGAAAAACTTTTGCAAAATTACACTCAAAAATTTAGTCTGCCAAGCGGAAAAATAGTTGGCAAAAACAGCTTTTTTAGGTTATTTTGTTTGGCTGGTAGAATTTTGGATTTTCATGGAGATTTTAGTAAAAGCGGTGAAATTTTACTTGCAAATGCCATGGATTTTGGTGGCACAAAGGGCGTAAGAATCGAGTATAAAATGGCTAGTTTAACGCATTTTGATTTGGCAAAATTTATTCAAAGTTTGCTTGCGTTTAGATTGGCTGGGGCAGGGGATAAAAATATAAGCTATGGGGTGCTTGAAAATTTTGTCTTATTTTTAAGCGATATAGCCCAAAATGCCAAAGATGAATTTGATCTTAGTTGTGTAACTTTGTGCGGATCGCTTTTTGAGTGTGCCTTGCTTGGAAATTTGGCTTTAAAACACTTAAATTTGGTTATAAAAACTTCATTTTTGTGTGAAAAATCTCTCGAAAATTAAGCAAAATTTATATGAAAAAGGGCTATTTTTACGAGATTAGCGGTTTGGTTCAAGGCGTTGGTTTTCGTCCTTTTGTTTATAACCTTGCTTTGAAATTTGGACTTTTTGGCGAAGTTTATAATGACGATTCTGGCGTTAAAATCAGCATTTATGGCGATGAAAACGATATAAACAAATTTGAATTTGCCCTTAAAAATGAACTACCAAATCTCGCTCGTATAGATGAGATAAAAAAACATAAAAGCGATAAATTTTTTAGTGATTTTAAAATTTTGCCTTCAAGATCGGCTTTTAAAATCGCCCCTATTTTGCCAGATTTTGCACTTTGCAAGGATTGCGAAAAAGAGTTTTTTGACCCTAAAAATCCACGTTATCATTATCCTTTTATAAATTGCACGAATTGCGGACCGAGATTTTCTATCATCAAAGCCTTGCCTTATGACAGAAAAAATACGACTATGTCGAGTTTTGCGATGTGTCAAAGATGTCAAAGCGAGTATGAAAATCCACTCGATAGACGTTATCACGCTCAACCTATTTCTTGCAATGATTGTGGTCCAAAACTTATGTTAAAACACAAAGACGGCAAGATTTTAGAATATGGCGAAAATGCCGTAAAAATGGCGGCTGGCTTTATAAAAGAAGGCAAGATTTTAGCCATTAAAGGACTTGGTGGTTTTCATTTGGTTTGTGACAGCTCAAATTTTGATGCTATTGCAAGGCTTAGAGAGCGTAAAAATCGACCGCAAAAGCCTTTTGCTGTAATGGCAAAAAATTTGCAAATGGCACAAAATTTAGCTTTTATAAACGAAAAAGAAAGTGAAGTTTTGTGTTCAAATTTAAAACCCATAGTTATTTTGCGTCCAAAAATAGACGCAATGCCTACAAATTTAGCTCCCCAGCTTGATAAAATAGGCATTTTTTTGCCAAACACAGGACTTCACCATTTGCTTTTTTTGTGGCTTGATAACGCCATTATCGCAACTTCGGCAAACATTTCTGGCGAACCTATACTTTATGATGAAGGTTCTTTATGCGAAAAACTTGGTGATGTGTTTGATTATTACCTTGATAATGACCGTCAAATTTGTTCGCCAAGCGACGATAGTATCGCATTTGTTGCACAAGATGAGACGATTTTTATCCGCACGAGCAGGGGGCTAAATCCAAAATTTATTCACACAAATTTTAAGTCCGATAAATGCATTTTAGCCCTTGGAGCCGAGCTAAAAAACCAGTTTGCTATCTATAAAAACGGGCAAGTTATGCTTAGCCCTTATGTTGGGGATTTAAAAAATGTTGCGACTTTTGAGCGATTTTTGGCACAAATTCGCCTTTTTATAGATACTTATGAGCTCAAATTTGATGAGATGATTTGTGATTTGCATCCGCATTTTTTAAACCTAAAATGGGCAAAAACTCAGGGCGTAAAAATCACGCAAATCCAGCACCATTACGCACATTTGTTATCGGTGATCTTTGAAAATAGGCTTGATTTTTCAAAAAGTTATTTTGCTTTTTGTTTTGATGGCACAGGATACGGAACAAACGGCCATATTTGGGGCGGAGAGATAATGAGTGTTCGTGGGCGTGAGTTTAACAGACTTTATCATTTTGATGAGTTTTTATTGCTCGGTGGTGAAAGTAGTATCAAAAATATTTGGCAAATCGCTTTTAGCATTATCCAAAAATACGATTTACAAAGCGAAGCAAGGGGGTTTTTAGCCAAATTTGATGAAAGGAAAAAATCAAATTTAAGCAAAATTTACGCGAAAAATTTAGGCGTGATGACAAGCTCACTTGGACGAATATTTGATGCCTTTGCGGCGATAATTTTAGACTTGCATAGCCTTAGTTACGAAGGCGAAGCAGGTATGAAACTTGAAAAATTTTATGATAAAAATCTAAAAATTTCATATAAATTTGAAATAAAGGGCAATCAAATTTGTTTTAAACAAGCTTTTAAACAGGCATTAAAGGACGATAAAATAACGGCAACAACAGGTTTTATAAATGCTATTGCAAATTTGATTTTAGAACTCTCATCAAAGCAAAAAGACGAAATTTTGTTAAGCGGTGGAGTTTTTCAAAACAAAATTTTACTTGAAATTTTAATCAAAGCTTTTAGACAAAAGGCTATAAAATTTTACATAAATAAAGAAAATCCTAGCAATGATTCAAGCATAGCTTTGGGGCAAATTTTATACGCTTTGGGCTAAATTTAGGCAAAAAGCTAGGCAAAAAATTAAAGCCTAGTCTTAAATTTTAATAGTATAATCACACAAATTTAAAACAAAAGGAGATAAAAATGTGTAAAGATTGTGGCTGTTCTTTTACCAATGCCCACGCTCACACTCACACTCATGCGGACGGCACCACACACTCACATCATCATATCCACGAAGGCGAGCACGCACACAGCCACGAGGGTTTGGAACTTCACACTCACACTCACTCTCACGGCGATGTAACTCACACTCACGAGCACGATCATAGCGGAGAACACGCTCACCCAGTGCTTGGCGAAAGTAAAACGATAGAAGTCATAGAAAAAATTTTAAGTGCAAACGATAAACAAGCTGCGAGCAATAGGGCTCACCTTGACGAGCATAAAATTTTATGCCTTAACCTTATGTCTAGTCCGGGAGCCGGTAAAACCACGCTTTTAGAGGCAACTTTAAAATCAAGCGATTATAAAATCGGCGTAGTCGAGGGCGATCTTGAAACAAATCAAGATGCCGATAGAATCATTAAAGCTGGCGGTTTGGCTCATCAAATAAGCACTGGTCAAAGTTGCCACCTTGACGCATTTATGGTGCATGAAGGGCTTCATCATTTGCCACTTTCAAAGCTGGATCTTGTTTTTGTAGAAAATGTTGGAAATCTCGTTTGCCCGGCTAGTTATGATGTTGGATCGCACCTAAATGTCGTGCTTTTATCTGTGCCAGAGGGTGACGATAAGGTTGCAAAATATCCTGTAATGTTTCGTGCAGCCGATCTTGTCATCATAAGCAAAATTTCTCTTATAAAACATTTTGATTTTAGCCTTGAAAAAGTCCATGATGAGTTACGCAAACTCAATCCAAAAGCCGATATTATCGCACTTGATTGTAAAGACGGCACAGGGCTTGATAAGTGGCTAAATTACTTAAAATTTAAAAAGGAATTTAGATAATGTGCTTGTCTATCCCTTCAAAAGTCGTGCAAATAGACGAGGACAATGTCGCTGTTGTCGAGACTTTGGGCGTTAAACGAAAAGTTTGCTTAGACCTTATAGCAGAGCCTGTAAGCGTGGGCGAATATGTGCTTATCCATGTGGGCTTTGCTATGGAAAAAATCGACACCGCAGCAGCCCTTGAAAGCCTTGAAATTTATAAGCAAATCGCCGATGAAATGGCAAGTGGCGAGATAGACGAAAATGACGGCGACATCGGACTTGCTGATATGGTGAGTGAAAAATAAATGGATCTAATCAACGATTTTCGTGACAAGGACAAAATCCTAGCTCTCTCAAAGCTTATCAAGGCAAAAAGCCGTGATTTTGATAGGGTTTATAATATCATGGAGATTTGTGGCGGACACACACATAGCATTATGAAATTTGGCGTGAGCTCTCTTGTAGGGGGTAAAATCAACTTTATCCATGGACCCGGCTGCCCTGTGTGCGTGATGCCTCGCACTCGCATAGACGAGGCTATCAAGCTAGCAGATGATGAAAATACCATATTTTGCACGCTTGCTGATATGATGAGGGTGCCGGGCTCAAACACAAGCCTTCAAAAGCTTCGTGCTAATGGGCGTGATATTAGAGCGCTTTATACTCCGCTTGATTGCATAAAAATCGCACAGCAAAACCCAGATAAAAGGGTGATATTTTTTGCTATCGGCTTTGAAACTACCACGCCTATGAGTGCTGTGGTGATAGAGCAGTGCCTAAATTTGGGGCTAAAAAATCTCTTTTTTCATATCAACCATGTCACCGTCCCAGCTCCTGTACGAGCCATAATGAGCGATGAAAATGTCAAAATAGATGCATTTTTGGGGCCTAGCCATGTTAGTGTTATCACTGGCTCAAAGGTCTATGAAAGCATAGCAAAGGACTTTAAAACGCCCATTGCCATAAGCGGATTTGAACCGCTTGATATCATGGCTAGCGTGCTAAATCTAGTAGAGCAACGCATAAATGGCACTTTTGAGGTCTTTAACGAATACTCACGTGCGGTCAAACCCGAGGGCAATCAAAAAGCCAAGGCTTTGGTGGATAAATACTTTGAAACTTGCGATTTTTCGTGGCGTGGGCTAGGCGAGATAGCTAGTAGCGGCGTGGATTTGAGGGCGGAATTTGACGCAATAAACGCTAGAAAGGTGTTTGATTGTTCTGTAACAAGCAAGGGTGAAAACAAGGCCTGTATTTGCGGAGCGATACTAAGGGGACTTGCCAAGCCATATGACTGCAAAGTCTTTGGCAAGGTCTGCAACCCGCAAAATCCGATAGGCTCGTGCATGGTAAGTGGCGAAGGAGCCTGTGCGGCATATTATAAATACGCAAAGAGAGGATAAAATGGCACAAGTAGTGGAGAATGAAAATATATATTTTTTAAATTCTCATTACCGAGAAATTTTAAAAATAATACAAGATAAAAAAATAATTCTTGATTGCATTTTGACTGATCCACCTTATTGTGTATCTAGAAAACATCAGTTGGGTTTTTCAAATATGGGTAGAGCTGGAATGGATTACGGCGAATGGGATTATGACTTTAATCAAACAGAGTGGATAAAAGAGTGTCTTAAATATCTAAAAGTTGGAGGTTCAATTATTATTTTTAATGATTGGAAAAATTTATCATTTTTAGTAAATGAACTTGAAAAAAATGGTTGTGCTATTAAAGATTTACTTCGCTGGGAAAAGTCTAATCCAATGCCAAGAAATGTCAATTCTCGCTATGTTGGAGATTGTGAATTTGCGATATGGGCTGTAAAAGGAAAAGGAAAATGGACTTTTAATAAAAGCGGCAAAGAGTCATATTTAAAACCTATTTTTAAAAGTGGTGTTGTTCCGGGCGGTAAAAATAGATTACATCCTACACAAAAGCATTTAAGCGTATTTGAAGATATACTAAAAATACACACAAATGAAAGTGATTTGATTTTTGATCCTTTTAGCGGTTCTGCTACGACTGCAATTGCGTGTTTAAACTTAAATAGGAAGTTTATAGGTTCAGAAATAGACAAAGAATATTTTAATAAAGCAAAAAAGAGAATTTATGATAGTTTCTCCCTTGAATTATCCAGGTAATAAAGCCAGAATTTTAAAATATTTAGTTCCAATTTTTCCTCAATGTAATAATTTTGTGGATGTATTTTGTGGCAGTGGCATAGTGGGATTAAATTCTAATTCTAAAAATATTATATTAAATGATTT
>JAILCJ010000017.1 GCA_024680445.1 Campylobacter sp. | reverse complement strand
CGCGATTTTATCAAAATAAAAAAAATACTAAATTTTTTATGCAAAAACATAAAAATTTTTTTTTACTATCCGATATGGTTTAAAGCAATCAAAGGAAAGGTTGCAAATAAACTTAAAAGGATTTAAAATGAGTTTCCGTATTAACACTAACGTCAACGCGTTGAATTCATATGCCAACAGTGTTGCTAACAACAAGAACATAAGTGGTTCACTTAACAAACTTAGTTCAGGCCTTAGAATCAACTCGGCTGCAGATGACGCTTCAGGTTTGGCTATCGCCGATAGCCTTAGATCACAAGCTAGCACATTAGGTCAAGCGATAAACAATGCAAATGATGCTATCGGTATCATCCAAGTCGCTGACAAAGCTATGAACGAGCAACTTGCTATACTTGACACTATCAAAGTTAAAGCAACCCAATCTGCTCAAGATGGTCAAACAACAACATCACGTCGCTCACTACAAGCTGACATTACTCGCTTGATGGAAGAGCTTGATAACATAGGTAACACTACATCTTATAATGGTCAAACATTGCTAGATGGAACTTACAATAACAAAGAATTCCAAATCGGTGCTTACTCAAATCAAACAGTAAAAGCATCTATCGGTGCTACAACTTCTGATAAGATAGGTCTTACAAGATTTGAAAGTTCAAAAGTTATTTCAGCTTTTGGTACATCTCAACTTCGCTTTAAAAGTGCAGATAGCCTAAGAACTATCAATATCGCTTCTGTTACCATTAGTACTAGTGTCGATACTGGTCTTGGTAAACTTGCAGAAGCTATCAACAAAGCATCTGATGAAACAGGTGTTCGTGCTACTGCTGATGTTACTTGGACTATGGCAAGTTCTATTGCAAAAGGCGAACTTAAAGGTTTGCAAATCAATGGTGTTACCATAGGCAATATCTCAGTTGAAGCTAATGATGGCAATGGTGCCTTGGTAAATGCTATCAATGCCGTTAAAGACCAAAC
Source organism: Campylobacter sp. (assembly GCA_024680445.1). Classification (GTDB taxonomy): domain Bacteria; phylum Campylobacterota; class Campylobacteria; order Campylobacterales; family Campylobacteraceae; genus Campylobacter_A. The sequence continues at coordinate 6,199 of JAILCJ010000017.1, read as the reverse complement.
TGGCATACAAGCCTCTGTTACCAATGATGGTAAACTAGTTTTAACTAGTACAGATGGTCGTGGTATAAAATTAGAAGTTGCAAGTGGCACTACAGCTGCTCTTGGCAATACATCTGGTACTGGTGCTCAAGGTAATGCATTAAGTGGCGGCTTAACTTATGTAGGTCGTCTAAATTTGGTTAGACTAGATGGTCGTGATATATATGTTAGCGATGCTGGCGGTGCAATAAAAGCCGATGCTTTCTCAGCTGGTGGCGGTCAATCTGCTTCTGTTTCTTTGAGACAAATCAAAGGTTCTATAGATGGTGCTGTAGCTGATGCAATGGGCTTTTCTCGTGTAGGTTCTGATTCTGCTGGTGTCCAATCAGCTGGTGTTATGACACTTAATGGTGCTATGGCAGTTATGGATATCGCTGAATCTGCTCAACTAACACTTGACCAAATTCGTTCAGACCTTGGTTCAGTTCAAAATCAACTTGAATCAACTGTAAATAACATTACTATTACTCAAGTTAATGTTAAATCAGCTGAATCACAAATCAGAGATGTTGACTTCGCTAGCGAATCAGCCAACTTCTCAAAATATAACATACTTGCTCAATCAGGTAGTTATGCTATGAGTCAAGCAAATAGCGTTCAACAAAACGTTATGAAATTGCTTCAATAATTAATAAAGCTAAAATATAACGTTTCTATAAAACGTTATGAAATTGCTTCAATAATTAAAAAGCTAAAATATAACGTTTCTATAAAACGTTATGAAATTGCTTTGATAATTAAAAAAATTAGCAATAGCTTAGCCCGAGGCTTTATCCCTTGGGCAACTCATTTGCGTTAATCTGCAATGTGTTAATTTGCCAGAGCTTTTTGCTCTGGCTTTTTAAATTCTAAAAACTTGTATTAAGATAAAATTCCAAATACCGCAAACCATATTCAAATTTGAGAAATTTATGCCTAAACTTATCAAATTAATAAACAAATTTTAATAATTTTAACCTTTTTATAGATTTTAAATGTTAAAATTTAAAACATTTCATCATAAAGGATAATATATGAAACTTACAAAAATTTTTGTGTCTGCTGCGGTACTTTCTACTGCATTGTTTGGTGCTGTCAATCTCAACACAGCTAGCAAAGATGAACTCATGGCACTTCCAGGCATAGGTGAAGCAAAAGCCGAAGCCATCATCAAATATCGCAAAGAAAACAAATTTAAAAGCATAGATGAGATCAAAAACATTAAAGGCATAGGTGATAAAAAATTTGAAGTCTTAAAAAGTGATTTAGCTGTAAGTGGCGATACAGATATAAGCGATCTAAAATCAGCCAAAAAAGCAGCAAAAGACAAAGCAAAAAAAGCTGATAAAAAAATGAAAGACAAGGCTGATAAAGGCGAAAAAAAGTTAAAAGATAAAGCCAAAAAGAAAAAAGACAAAGCAAAAAAAGATAAAGATGACGAATAAAATTCGCTGATTTATGCGTTCGCACATAAATCTCATTAGGCTAAACACTAAATTTATCAAATTTGCATAAAGTTGATAGTGTTTGGCCTAAAATATTGTTTGAGCGAGTTAAAAACTTTAAAAAGTTGTTTTAACTCTTATAAAATTGATTACTTCTAAATTAAAGGCTTGCTTTCAAACCTAAGAAAATCAGCTATTTGTTCTTTTTTGTTTTGCATTGCCCTTGCATATTCATCGCTTAGCAATCCTTTGTTTTTCGCAAATTTTATATCCTCATCGACTTGTAATACAAAATCATCAATTTCTTCTTTTGTCCAAGGTTTAGAACTTCTGTTTTTTCCATGATGTCTTTGTTTGACCAAATGTTTGCGTATAAAGCAAACACCACCAACCATAAAACTTCTTATGAAAAGATATATAATCTTCAATGCTATATATAGATATATTTCCGCTAAAATTATATATCGAAGACACATGCGGATTAAGTAAATATACAAAAAGAAGCTAATTTATTGCCCATGTTTTCCTTGTGAAAATAATTATTTTATTGTTAAATTTTACAACATCACCAAGCTATTCCCAGCTCTTTGTGTGTTTGCTAGGGAATTTTTTAAATTTTGTATTTCGTTTTTGTCTATGTCATAATCGCTAAATTTGGTAGAAATTTTGAGTTTGTCAAACATTTTGCGTAATTTTTTGGAATCACACGAGCCAAAAATTTCTCTCAAGGCCTTGTCTACATGCTCGTATTTTCCGCAAATTTTGTCTATTAACATAGGGAGGGTAAAACTACAAGCTATGCCGTGCGGTATGTGTTTATGCGTAGTTATATAATAACTCATCGCATGTGCTATGGCTGTTTGGGTGTTTGAAAATGCCAGTCCGGCATACATGCAGGCTTTCATTATTTGTTCTCTATATTTTAAATTTTGTAAATCATTGGCTAATTTCGGTAGATATTTGACAATGATTTTTGCGGATTTTATAGCATAATTTATAGTTATTTCATTGGCATTTTTATTCCATATGGATTCTAATGCGTGCGATAGGGTATCAAGTCCGGTTTGGATAGTGATGTTTTTGGGGACGCTAAGGGTCAAAACTGGATCATAAAGCGCCACTTCGCTAAAAAGTTTTGGCAAATGAAGTGAGTATTTTTTCTTTTCGTCCATATCCCATATGGTTGCCCATGGTGTTATTTCGCTACCAGTTCCAGCTGTGCTCGGTATGCTAATGATAGGCACGAGAGAATAATTGCTTTTTTCTACGCTGCCTTTTATCAAATTTGTTACAAATTTTACTTCTTTTTTATCATTATAAACTGAAAAAAATTTAGCCGCATCAAGCACACTGCCGCCACCAAGAGCTATAATAAGCTCAAAGTCGTTTTTGTGTATTTGCTCGTATGTTGCCTCTAAATCTTTAAATTCAGGATGACTTTTTATATCGCTAAAAACAAAAGCTATACTAGGACAAATGCTTTTTAGCTTATCTGCATAGCCGCGTTTTATAAATCCGCTACTTGTTATTAAAATGCTTTTACGATTTTTGACAAATTTATTTAAATTTTGTATTTCGTTGTCGCCAAATACAATTTTAGTCGGCATATTATAAGTGAAATTATTCAAATTTATTTACCCCTACTACTTCGACTGGCGGTCTTGGTGTTTCATCATCAAAAGCGCATTTTACATGCATAAATTTTAATCCATTTTGTTGAGATAACTCGCTCATAATGTTTTTAAATTCGATTTCATTGCTTATGGTTTTATCTATCACTTCAAATCCGCATGCTCTTGCAATAGCGATATAATCGACATGTTCTTGATATGTTTTTTGTCCGCCTGTCGATTTGTTTGCTTCATTATCAAATAAAATATATGTCAAATTTACATCGTTTTTATATCTACCAGCGGTGCTAAGTCCGCCCATATGCATGACAAATTCAGCATCGCCACCGCATACTATAACTTCTCTACCGGCTTTGCTAGCCCCCAGCCCCAAACTAAGAGCACCGCCCATATTGCCAACCATATAGAAATTTTTTGTATCTTTCATAAAAGTATACATTTCTCTGGCGGTATTTCCGGTAGTGCCTATAAATAAGGTGTTTGAATTTTTAAACATATCATTTAAAATAGTTAAAAATTTGCTTCTTTTTTCATATTTTGATAAGTCCAAAACATGCTTTTCATCGAGCAAAACTTTTTCGAAACTATCTTTTTTGATAATACCGATTATTTGCTTGTCGTTTGCGCTTTGTATTTGAGAAAGGGCAATATCTAAATTTTCATTATCCAAAATAAAATTATCATAGCCATAAGCCGAAATAAGCTTGATAAGCTCGGTGGCAAGATGTTTGTGCTGTATTTCGCTATCGCCTTGTTTGTATGTCCGCCAGCTCGTTAAAATAGGGAATTTGATGTCGTATGGTTTGAGTAGGCTTGTGATACAGCTCCCCATATTTGTCACTCCGCTTGATTGGACTATTACTAAGGGTTTTGCGCCTGCCATTTTTAGCCCAGCAGCCACAGAGCATGCCACGGCCTCACTAGCACAAGGCAAATACTCAATTTTTGCATTATTTATGGCTTCGTTTATGACATATTTAGCAAAACTACAAGGAACAGCGCAAATATGCGTATAGCCTTTGTCTATCAAGGCATTTATAAATTTTTTTGTATCTAGCGCCATTATCTTGTCCCCGGGATTAAATTTAAAATTTCTTTTATAGACAAAAGCTCTTTTTCGGCTTCAAAACTTCTATCGTTTTGGAGTATCATTTTGGCTACTTTTTTCATGCCCGGATATGCTGCACGAAGCATGTGATTGGCATATATTACGATATTTACGCCAGCTTCACTTAGCTTTGTTGCTGTGATTTCATTAAATGAAGTAGGCACCACAACTAAAACAATGTCAGTGTTTTCATTTCGCAATTTTTTGCAAAATTCTAAAATTTCATCTGGACTTTTTTGTCTAGAATGTATCATTATGCCGTCCGCTCCAGCTTTTATATATGCTCTTGCCCTAGTTAAGGCATCGTCCATGCCTTTTTCCAAAATCAAACTTTCTATACGAGCTATTATCATAAAATCAGCAGTAATTTGGGCTCTTTTGCCGACTTCGATTTTGTGACAAAAATTTTCTATGCTATCTTGCATTTGCACGACTTCGTTACCAAAAAGCGAATTTTTCTTTAATCCGGTTTTGTCTTCTATGATGACGGCGCTTACGCCTGTTCTTTCGAGAGTGCGAACAGTAAAAGCAAAATGCTCTGCAATTCCGCCAGTATCGGCGTCGTAAATCATTGGTTTGGTAGTAACTTCAAAAATTTCATTTATAGTATTGATTCTAGCTGTTACATCAACAGCTTCTATGTCTGGTTTGCCTTTTGAAGTAGAATCCGTCAGCGAAGAGCTCCAAAAACCATCATATTCTACATTGTTATCGCTTTTTATGTTTTCGACGATTAAAGCACTCAAAGCGTTGTGAGCCTCCATTATGCGAATAACATTTTTAGCGTTTATAAGTCTTCTTAGCCTTGCTCGTCTTATATCAGGAGTGGTTCCTAGCTCTTTTAAAACATTATTTAATTTAGTAGATGAAATTCCTTGTGTGTATTCTGGCTCTATCAGCTCTCCGCCCCATTTAGCAAGAGTGTCTATGACCTGTTGCCTAGTCTGAGCCTGGACCCCTTCACGCCAATCGCTTCCATGAACGACATAATCAGGTTTGATTTTTTCCAAATTTGGGCGATAATCCAATGTGTCTTGTGGCACGACTTCTGTTACGCCTTTTATGTTTTCTATAACAGCTTTTCTTTGTTCGTAGCTCATATAAGGAAGTCTTTTGTAGCTTGCTATCGCACGATCTGTTAATAATCCTACTATGACATCGCCATATTGTGTTGCGGTTTTGATGATATTCATATGCCCCGGATGAACCAAATCAGCACTCATACCTACATAAACTTTTTTCATTTGTTTTCCTTATTGAATTTTATTAGACTCAAGACGAGTTAAACTGATTTTTAACCACTTTATTTTACCAGAACTCTTATTAATTTCAATAAAATTTGATAGTAATTTTCCAAGTTGACCAATCTAAATTCATACTCTTTCAATTGCAAAAAATATCTCTTTTTATACCTTTGAATTTACTTAAGCGGTGCTTGGCATAGCCCTTTCTGCTTGCAGTTACGAGCGTAGCAAAGTAAAAAATACCACAAAATTTCACGAAATTACATCTGCAAAATTCGGGAGCAATACATATACTTATTTTTCATCAGCATAATCATAGTTTTAAGCTCCATAATTAGAGCTTAACTTTAATTGAGCCCTAATTTTTATAGCTATCAAACAATATTTGCTAATCAAATTTGATAATTTTATAAAAATAAAATCAAATTTAGCCATAAAAAACTACATAGATAAAAAACAAAGTAACAAATAAAATATAAAATAAAGAGATAAAAAGAAAGAATAAGATAAACACAAAGCCCGCAGCGACCTACTTTCCCAACATCCGAGTAACGGAGAGTATCATCAGCCATGACGAGCTTAGCTTCTTGGTTCGAGATGGAGCAAGGCGTATCCTCGTCTGTATAGCCACGAGCAGTGTTAAATAAAATTTACAACTAAATCTTATTTAACACTGTTTTATCTGTTAAGAGTTAAAGCATGTTTATAAAACAATTTAATTTCTTGTTTAGGCGACAAAGAATTTTACTTCTA
>JAILCJ010000195.1 GCA_024680445.1 Campylobacter sp. | reverse complement strand
ATTGCATCTTGATAACTTTGAATTTGTGCTTTTACTTGTTCGTTATCAGCTGCTTTTTGAGTTTTGGCTTGTTCGATTTGAGCTTGTTTTTGTTCAATTTCTTCTTTAAATTTAGCACTAATAGCGTTTATGAGATTTTCTAGTTCGTTTTGTAGCATTTGAGGTAAAATTTCGCGAAGTTTAGCAAGTATAGATGGGATAATGCTTTGATGAATTTGTTTTATTATCTCTTCTTTGCGATTGTCTTGTTGAATAAAACCAAATATAGATGGCAAAAATGTTAATATAATAGTAATTATAGAGTTTATGATTGGCGAACCTATGGTTGCTATTTTGTATAAAATACTATTTTTATCGAGTGTATCGATGATGTTGCCAAGGCCATTTTGTGCTTTTTGGGTTATAGTTTTGATATTTTGTGTTAATTCTTTTGTCCAATTTTCATCCAAACTAAAATTTTGTAAATGAAGCTCATTTGAATTTATGCTAAATGAATCAATGATGCCAAACATAGACTGTTGCATGCTTTGTTTTAAATTTCGTATAAGACTTGCTTTGATAATAGAATTTAGTTCATTTGCAAATAAATCTTCATTTTGTAATGCTTTTGTGGCAAGATTTTCATCACTATTAGCGATATCTGCATTTACAGCTTGGAGTATGTATTGAACATTTTGTTCGCTATATTTGCTTTTGATATTTTCTATCTCGTTTTCTTTTTTGCTGTTTAATAAATTTATAGCGTTTTGTAGTTCGTTTATGGCCTCGTCTGCTTCGGATTGAGTTGTTTTTAAAGTAGCTATGTTTGTATTTAGATTGCTTTGGGCTTGAAAGTATAAGCTTTTTAAGTCATCTATAAAAATTTTTTCAAATAATGCTTTTGTGTCTATTTGATTTAAAATTTTTTCTAATTCAGTACCACTGCTATTGCCAAGGCAAATAATCTCGCCACATTCTGGAAATTCGTCTTTGAGTTGTTCATGAATTTGATTTTTTATTCTATCTATATCGCTTTGTGGACGTAAATTTGTTTTGCTTATACAAAAACTAAATCCCTTGGAATACTCGTTTATATTTTCAAGTTCTCTTAATACACTTAGTGTGATACCGCCATCATTTGCATCTATAAGAACTATAAAGTAAATGCCTTTTTCTAGGTAGTTTAGTATGGCTTTGTTATGTGAATCAACTGGAGAATCAAAGCCTGGCATATCTACTAAAACAAGAGGTGAAATTTTGTTTAGATTGTTATTGTTTAAATACAAGCGTAAAAATTTATAGTCGTTAGCATTTTCTTTTATTTTTAACATTTCATTTGTGCTAAAAATTTCAGTACTATCGTCATTTCTTACGGCTTCGATACGTTCTTTTGTATCATACCTAAGTTCGGTTGCCAAAGCAGTTTCTGGACTAATGGCTGTTGGGAGTATATTTAAACCTAAAAAAGAATTTAAAAGTGTGCTTTTTCCAGCACTAAATCCACCTATTACAGGTATGAGTAGTTCGCATTGATTGATTTGCTCGCTTAATTTTTCATATGAACTCGTATCTATATCAAAGTTCTTTAAAATTTTAGAGCTTTCATCAATGTAGTTTATGTATTTATTTTTTAATACAAATAAATCACTCATTGTTTTCTCCTTGCTTATGTTTTGTTGTGTTTTGCTTAAAATTTAAATTTAAATAAAACAATTTTTGAAAACCATTATAATCAAAAAAAAAAAAAACGGCTTAAAAAATTTGGAAAATTAAATTTTATGTAAATACTAGGCTACAAAACGCATTTTTCGTTTTATAGCCTTAGTAAATTAAATCAATTTTCTTCGACGCTGACTTGTGCTGTTTCTTCGTCGTCGTGACTGTTTTCGTCTGTGTCGTTTTCGTATTCGTCAAGAATTCCGTATTCGTCAAGAATTCCGTATTCGTCGACAAAGGTTTTAAGCCCATAACCGATCGCTACTAGTGCGATTCCACCTATGATTTTTTGTAGCATGTTTGCTCCTTTTTTAAAATTGCAAGTGAAGTATAACGAGTGAATTTGACAGCTTGTGTCAAGAATTTAGCTTTATGTAAAAATTTGCTACAATTAAGGCAAAATTTTTAGGGGCAAATGATGAAAGACCGCGATAAAATCGCTATGCGTCTAACGCAAATCATAGTCAAGCTAAACGATGGAGCAGAGCTAAGCACGGGCGAACTTGCCGAGGAATTTAATGTCGTGCCACGCACCATAGAGCGGGATTTTGAAAGGCTTGGCATGTTGCCTATCGAAATTCGTGGCAAAGGCATGGGGCGAAGGTATAAAATGGCAGAATACGGGCTTGGCAGGCTTAGTTTTAACGATATTCGCAATTTCGCCACGCTTTTGGGGCAAAAAAGGCTTTTTGGCAAGCTTGATGACGGCTTTATCAGCGATATTTTAAACGCCAAGCTAAATTCTGCTTTTCTCATCAAGCACTATGGTTACGAAGAGCCACAAATCAGCCGTGATGACTTCAATGCTCTTAGTGCATCGGTGCTTAGGCACTGGCAAATACAGTGCGTTTATAATGCAAAAAACAGGGTATTAAAGCCGTATAAAATGATAAATAACAACGGAATTTGGTATTTGCTTGCCGATGATAAGGGCGTTTTAAAGAATTTTGCCTTGGCGAAATTATCAAATTTGAAATTTAGCGAGCATGAATTTACGCCAAAAGCGGAGTTTTTGGAGCGAATCGAGCAAAACGATAGCAACTGGTTTTCAGATACAAATTTCATCGTGACTTTATGCATCAAGCCCGAAGCTATCGAGTATTTTAGACGCAAACCCATACTTGCAAATATGAAAATTCTAAGCGACGATGAAAAAGGGCTTGTGGTCGAAACCAAGGTCGCATACGATGATGAAATTTTGCGTATCGTAAAATACTGGCTGCCCTTTATACGCATCATAAAACCGCTTGATTTAAAGAAAAAATTTGAGAACTTGCTAGAAAAATATTTAGACGATGAGAAAAAGGCTTAGCAAAAATAGCTGGGTTTAGCTAGTTATCAAATTTGATTTTTTAAAAACTAGCTCTTGGTGCGACTATGGCTTGGTTGTTTGAGTCTTCTTCGATTTTTTCTTGCATGACCCTAAGCATTTTTGTGCGTTTGATACGAGCGTCGTCTTTAAAAAGTGCCCTTACCCTATCCATGCCAGCGTAAAAGTCACGCATAAGCACTACGCAAAGGTAGTTGCCAAAATGTGTTGGACGGATAATGCCGTCTTTGTCTGTGATGGCGCCGGCGAGTTTTAACAAATTTAGCTCTGTAAAAAGTTCTTTTTTGAGATTTGAATTCGTTAAGGTGTTGAAATTTTCGATATTTACACAGCCGTCAAAAAGTTTGGTTAAAAAGATGTATTTTAGTTTTTCTTTGTGATCGAATCCGCATTTTGCTATGACGGCACTTTGTTTGTTTTTGACTTTTTGTCCGTATTCGAGTAGATTGAAGGCGTTGATGATGAGTTCGCCGTTTAAAAAGCTAAACGCACCGCTTCCGACGCCGACATATTCGGCATTTGAGGCGACATATTCGTCTTTTAGTTCTGAACTATTTTTGGCAAATGCCCAAGCGTTGTTTTGGTGCCAGTCTTTTAATTCGTCGCAAATGATATCATAAAATTTTTTTTCGTTATCTATGTTTGAAACGCCTAAACTTCGGGCTATGCTTTCGCGAGTAAGCTCGGATTTCATAAGCGGATAAAAGGTTGCTTGTTCTGGGGCAAGGTCTTTTACGCATTTTAAATCGTTTCTAAGTTGGGTTTCGCTTTGATTTGGGAGATTGAAAATCAAGTCAAGGCTAAGGGCTGGAAAAATTCCAAGTGCCTTTTCGATTTTGCGTTTTATCTCGTCCGCCGAGCCGAATTTTTCGTATCTATCGACTTTTTTTAGGATTTCATCATCAAAGCTTTGCACTCCAACGCTAAGTCTCGTGATAAGTCCGTCAAATCTCTTTAAACTTTCGCTACTTATGTGATTTGGGTCGCTTTCGGCTGAAATTTCGTCTATATTAAAAAGGTCTTTTATCAAAATAAGCGTTTTTTCAAGCTCTGGCTCGTTTATAAGAGTGGTGCCGCCGCCAACATATAAGGATGAAAACTCATAACCAACTTCTTTCATTTGGCGAATTTCTGTGCGAAGTGCTTCAAAATAGTGTTTTGCAAGATTTTGTTCGTAATGGTATTTGTGAAAAGAGCAATACGGACAGAAGGTATGACAAAAAGGCACATGGGCGTAAAGCATGTATTTTTTGCCCTTTTGTGGGATTTTGTCATAGCTTTCATTGCTATCTAAAATTTTTATGTTAAATTCTTTGTAAAGCGATCTTTGAATGCTGGCGTGAGCGTACTTAACAGCAAGACCTTCGACTAAATTTCTGAACAAAATTTTTCCTTTGATTGTTTGTAAAACAGACGATTATATTTAAAAAAGACTTAAAAATTTATTTTATTTTTATCAAATTTGAAATAGATTTTCGTTTTTTACTTTGCTATTTGCAAAAAAAATTAAAAAAATTTCAAATTTAGGTATTACAAAGTGCGTTAAAGTGCCGATATGATATCAAATAATTATCGATAAAAAAAGGAGGGCGTGATGAATATAGGCAATATTAGCACTGGATACAATCCGTATCAGTGGCATAATGAGCAAAATGTCGCAAATGCCGATACTAACGCTATCGCCAACGAAAATGACCCAGCACAAACAGCGATAACAAGTACGGAGAACTCGCAAAATTCTGGCAATGCTACAAGGGATAGCAAGAATCAAAA
>JAILCJ010000221.1 GCA_024680445.1 Campylobacter sp. | reverse complement strand
TAATCCAATATTAATTAGGCAAACATTTTATATAACTAGAAATTTTGATTTGTATAAAATTAAGCGAAAAAATTAGCTATTTTTTAAAATTTCTCGTTCTTTATCAAGTACACTTTGCATTTTTGTTCTGGTGTTTTCAAGCCAGTTTTCATTGCTTTTATCGACTGGATCAAGGAAAATAACTTTAATTTTGCCGTTTTTAAAGGTAAAGTTTTTGACATCCATGATGTCGCTACCAACGATAACTACGGGTTGGGCTACCAAGTTTAATTTATCGGCAATGACTTTTGCACCGCTTTGAAATTTTAAAAGTTTTTCGCCCTTGGCTCTTGTGCCCTCTGGAAAGATAGCTAAAACTCTATCGTTTGCGATTCTGTCTTTGGCTTCTTTTAAAAGATGAACTATCGCCCTAGGGTCGGATCTATCGACTGCTATCATTTTTGGTAGGCTTAAAATTTTGCCTAAAATCGGAAGTTTTCCTATCTCTTTTTTTGCTATCCAGCAAAGATTTTTAGGGTGAAGTTCTTCTAAAACCACTATGTCTAGCATGCTTTTATGATTTATGAGTAAAATTTGTGCATTTTCGCAAATTTCGCCACTTATTTCGAGTTTATAAAAGCCAAACCAACGTTGAGTTTTCGCCCAAAAACGGCGAATTTTTCTATTTGATTTTGGAAAGAGCCACATTAAAAATATAACGCCACATACGCTTAAAACAAATTCTATGGCGTAATATATACCTTTAATTCTTGATAATATCATCTTTTTTGACCCATCCTATTTTGTCATCATCAAATAAAATTTTGACATAATCGTTTTTCTCATTTAAAATTTCTATATTTTCATTTTGCTTTGAAGTGTAAAAAATCGTTGATTTTGTTGTAGGCAAAATTTTTACATTTACATTGGCTTTTAAGATGCCTTTGCTAAAAGGATTGTAAGCATAAATGCTAGCTGCGATGCAAAGAACGGTAGCTATAAGATAACTAAAACGTTTGCGTATGAAAGTTAAGACTAAAAATAAAGCCGATAAAGTGTAAAGTATAACGTTTTTGTATGTGCTAAATTCGCTTTGTTTTGGGTTTAGTCCGATTTGTGTGCTTACATCGTCTTCTTCGACGCTAACAGGCAGTGAAAAGCTTTCAAATTTTTGCTTTTCTAGGTTGTAATAGCTAAAATCAAGCGTGGTTTTGTTTGGTTTAAAAACAGCAAAATAATATGCACTTTGGCTTGAAAAATCACCAACGATAGTATCAACACCTTGTTTTAAAATCGTCTTATCATCAAGGTGAAATGACGCGATATCTATGTTTTTACCGGCAAGTTCAACTATCATGATGAGAGAATTTTCATCAAATTTGCTGGTTTTGAATTTCTTAACTTCTAGCTCGTTCGCCACTATATGGTTAAAATCCGTTCTTGAACGAATTTCTTTAAATCGTGGCAGATAGACATTTAAATTTGATTTTTGATAAGTTTGGTCGTTTCTGCTTATGCTAAGTTCAAGTTTTAAATGCTTGACTTTTGTATTTTTAGCTTGTAAAAATAGGGTGCCAAGATATTTTGAATCACCTTGATTTATCCACTCAACACCGTTTGGATTTAGCAGTTTTATATCATTTTCGTCTATGTTCGTTGTAAATTTAAAGTCAAATTCGCTTTGAGTATCAGCCTCTATGCTAACTTGAAAAATTTCGCCAACAAAAACAGACTTTGGCACTTTAACGGCTTTTAAGATAAGCTCTTTTGTGACTATGGTGTCATAAACTTGTGAGTCTGGTATGTTAAGGTCTGGCTCGTCTGTTGGGACGATGTTTTTTAGCTCTTCTGGTGAAATTTTTTGTTTTGGCAGAGCGGATTTGTTATGAATTTGTGGATTTGGTTTTGGTTTGTTTATCAGCTTATCCTCAGCCGATCTTTCCATCATATCAAATACACTAGCTTCGTTTAAATCCGTTGCTAAAAGCGTAAATGGCAATAAAAAAATAAGGGCGAATTTTAGCAAACCAGCCCTTTTAGCATTTTCAAGCCGTCATTTGAACTTAAAATTTTATCGCAGGCTCTTTCAGGGTGTGGCATAAGTCCGAAAATTTTTTTATTTTTATCGCAAATTCCAGCTATATGATCAACAGAGCCGTTTAGGTTTATTTCTTTGCCATTTTCATCGCAGTATTTTAACAAAACTTGTTCGTTTTCATACATTTGTGCTAAGGTATTTTTATCTGTGTAATAGTTGCCTTCGCCGTGTGCTACTGGGATATTTACAAGTTTGCCAACTTTTAAATTTGATAAAAATTTATTGTTATTGTTTATGACTTTTAGATGATTGTACTTTGAGATAAAGCTCATATTTTCGTTGCGTCTCATCGCACCCGGGAGCAATCCAAGCTCCAAAAGCATCTGAAAGCCATTGCAAATTCCAAGCACAAAACCGCCTTTTTTCGCATGTTCTACCACGGCTTGCATTATAGGGCTAAATTTCGCTATGGCACCTGTTCGTAAATAATCCCCATAACTAAAACCGCCCGGCAAAACGATAAGATCGGCATTTACTTCGTTTTGTTTGTGCCAAATGATTTCAGTTTTGCAACCTAGCAAATCAAAGGCGTATTTTGTGTCTTGTTCGCAATTTGTTCCGGGAAATAGTAAAATAGCTACTTTCATAATATTATCTCATAGTCTTCGATAACGGTGTTTGCGAGCAGATCCTCGCACATTTTTACAAGTTGAATTTTTGCCTCTTCTCTGTTTTCAAGGTCCAAATCTATAACGATTTGTTTGCCTATACGAACATTTTTTACATTTGCAAAGCCAAGAGATTTGAGTGCATGTTCGCTAGCCTTGCCAGCAGGGTCTAAAACCCCATTTTTTAGTGCTATATTTACTATTGCTTTCATTTTTTTGCCTTATGATAAAATTCGTCTTAAAACTTCTTCATATGCGACTTTTACTTCGCCTATGCCTTGTCTAAATCTATCTTTGTCAAGTTTTTCATTTGTTTTTGCATCCCAAAAACGGCAGCTATCAGGGCTTATCTCGTCTGCAAGCAAAATTTCGCCGTCTTTGTCAAAACCAAATTCGATTTTAAAATCTACAAGTTTTAAGCCTTTTCCTTCAAAAAATTTAAACAAAACAGAATTTATTTTTTTGGCTATTTGACGCAATGTGTCTAGATCTTTTGCGTCTTTTACTATATTCATCACCAAGCAATGATCGTCAGTAACGATAGGATCGTTTAAATCATCATTTTTATAGTAAAATTCGACTAAACTAAAAGGTAAAACCGTGCCTTCTTTTATGCCAAGTCTTTTTGTAAGTGAGCCAGTTGCTATGTTTCTTACGACTACTTCAAGTGGTATGATATCTACTTTTTTAACTAGCTGTTCGGTATCATTTAGGGTTTCAACAAGAGCAGTTTTAACGCCGTTGTTTATCAAAATTTTAAATAATTCTGTACTAATTTTGTTATTTAAAGCACCTTTACCAGCTTCGCTACCGCGTTTTTGAGCGTTGAAAGCCGTCAAATCATCTTTAAATTCAGCGATGAGCAAATTTGCGTCATCGGTTGCATACATTTTTTTGCCTTTGCCTTCATAAATCATTTCTTTTTTTTGCATTTTATGCTCCTTATTTGGTGATTTTTAAAACTTTGATAACATCGATAGCAGTTTTTAACTGAATATCTTCGTTGATATTTGCAGCAGTGATGATATCTTTTTCATCTTTTTTGCTGACCTTTTTGTTTGTTGTTTTGTTTGCTTCGGCTACTTTTTGTGGTTTGATTTTTTCAAGTTCGCTTTGCAAATGTGCTTTTAGTTCACTTTCTTTTATGCTAAATGCGTCTTTATCGCTTTGCGGTACTTTGCCCGGATGAACTACGACATCTGGCACGACACCAACGGCTTGTATGCTTTTGCCGCTTGGTAGATAATATCTTGCGATAGTAAGCTTGATAGCTTCTTTTTCATCTACTGGCAATATAACTTGAACGCTACCTTTGCCAAAGGTGTTTTCACCTACAAGTATGGCTCTTTTGCTATCTTGCAATGAACCGCTGACTATCTCGCTAGCACTTGCACTACCGCCGTTTATAAGCACAGCCAAAGGTAAATTTGTTATAGTGCTTGATTTGCTGGCTTTATACTCTGAATTTTCTCTTTTATCTTTACCTTTTTGCGATACGATAACACCGCTATCTACAAAGAGATCGACCAAGGCTACGGCTTGATTTAAAAGTCCGCCCGGATTGTTTCTTAGATCGAGTATAATGCCTTTAACTTTTGGATTTTTCTTTATGGCTTCACTTGCCTTGCTTGCAACATTTTTGTCAAAATTTGTAACTCTTAGATAAAGTATATTTTCGTTTTCTATGATTTTCGAATACACAGATTCGACTTTTATGATATCTCTGATGATTTTGACATCAAATGGCTTTTTCTCGCCTTGTCTTACTATCGTAATGGTGATAGGGGTTTTTGGCTTGCCACGCATTTTACTAACGGCTTCATCAAGTCCCATGCCTATGGTTGCGTTGCCGTCTATGCGAAGTATAACATCACCTGATTTGATACCGGCTTTATCGGCTGGCGTGCTTTCTATAGGTGAAATAACCGTAAGTGCGCCATCTTTCATGCCAACTGTTATGCCAAGACCACCAAATTCGCCACTTGTTTGCACTTGCATTTCTTTAAAAGATTTTTCATTTAAAAAAGCAGAGTGAGCGTCGAGATTTTGCATAAGTCCGCTAATGGTTTTGTTTATAATAGTTGTGAAATTTATATCATCAACATAATATCTTTCAACTGTATTTATGGTTTTGTTTAGTTTTGAGAGTGCTTCAAGTCTAAGGCTTGCATCGTCTTTATTTGCAGCAAAAAGCGTTGAAGCAATGAGAGTTGGTAATAAAAATAATCTTGTTTTTTTCAAAAATCGCTCCTAGGAAGTAAAAATCTGTGTATTTTATTAATATTTGCCTAAAAAAAGCATAAATTTTATAAATTTAATGTATATGAATTTAAAATTTGCAAGAGCGGTTTTTATCACTCTTGCATTTTGAGTGATAAAATTTTATAAAAACCTTGACATTAATCGACTAAATATATATAATACGCACATTATAAAAATTTAAAAGGAGAAACAATGGCAAATATCTCAGAAGAACTTACTTCACAAATGAATCAGACGCTAGAAAATGCGGCTAGTTTAGCCATACATAACAAAAATCAGCAAGTCATGCCTTTACATATATTATGGGCTTTGCTTGCCGATAGTCAGTCGATTTTGAATCAGGTTTTTAACAAACAAAATGTAAGCACTGAAGCTTTATTGCTTGAAATAAAATCCAAAGTTCAAGGCTTGCCAACAAGCTCAAATGTAAGCCATGAAAATGTCAAATTTTCAAAAGAAGTCATAAACTCTCTTGAAAGTGCAAGGGCTTTGATGGTTAGCTTGGGAGATAAATTCATAGCGGTCGATACTTGGATAGTTGCGAATTTAAGCATTAGTCCTATAAAAGAAATTTTGTCTAAATTTGCTGATTTGGGCGAGATAAAAAAAGAGCTTGAAGCCATAAGAGCGGGGCGAAAGATAGAAAGTCAAACCGGAGATGAAACCCTTGATAGCTTGGAAAAATTTGGTATAGATTTGACCAAAAAAGCAAGCGACGGCGAGCTTGACCCTGTCATAGGACGAGACGAAGAAATCATCAGAATGATGCAAATTTTGATTCGCAAAAGTAAAAATAACCCTATCTTGCTTGGTGAACCGGGTGTCGGTAAAACGGCTATCGTTGAGGGTTTGGCACAAAAAATCGTTGCAAAAGATGTGCCAACTAGCCTTGCAAACAAAAGAGTCATAGCTCTTGATATGAGTGCACTCATAGCAGGGGCAAAATACAGGGGTGAATTTGAAGATAGATTAAAAGCTGTGATAAACGAGGTTAAAAAATCAGGCAATATCATACTTTTTATAGACGAAATTCACACTATCGTTGGTGCTGGGGCTAGCGAAGGCAGTATGGACGCTGCAAATATCTTAAAACCGGCTCTTGCTCGTGGCGAACTTCACGCTGTTGGTGCGACCACTTTGAAAGAATATAGAAAATATTTTGAAAAAGACGCCGCCTTACAAAGACGTTTTCAGCCTATAAATGTTAAAGAACCAAGCGTAAATGAGGCACTTTCTATACTTCGTGGCATAAAGGCAAAACTTGAACTTCATCACAATGTTAATATCACAGATTCAGCCCTTGTTGCCGCTGCAAGGCTTAGCGACCGCTATATTTCAAATAGATTTTTGCCAGATAAGGCGATAGATCTCATAGATGAAGCGGCTGCGGAGCTAAAAATGCAAATCGAAAGTGAACCATACGAGTTAGCTCGCATAAAACGCGAAATTTCAACGCTCGAAGTCGAAAAAGAAGCTCTAAAAATGGAAGAAGAGGGCAAAAACGAAGAAAGACTTTTGCAAATCGCAAAGGATTTGGCAGACCTAAACGAGCAAAAAAATTCCTTAGAAGCCAAATTTGAAAACGAAAAAGCCGTATTTAACGGCATTATCGAGGCTAAAAAACAAATCGACAGCCTAAAAAATGAAGCTCAAAATGCTAAAAATTCCGGCGAATTTCAAAAAGCTGCCGAGATAGAATACGGCAAAATTTTAGAAGTTCAAAACAAACAAAAAGAGCTTGAAAGCAAGTGGGAATCGATGAAAGAAGCAGGAGTGCTACTTAAAAATCAAGTTGATGATGAGCTTGTGGCTGGAATTTTAAGCAAATGGACTGGAATTTCGGTTAGCAAAATGCTTACTAGCGAAAAGCAAAAATATCTGCAAATCGAAGAGCATTTAAGACAAGATGTAGTCGGTCAAGATCCCGCATTACACGCTCTTTCAAGGGCTATTAAAAGAAATAAAGCCGGACTAAATGAGGGCAAAAGACCCATAGGTTCGTTTTTGTTTTTGGGTCCAACAGGCGTTGGTAAAACGCAGTCTGCAAAGGCTTTGGCGAAGTTTTTATTTGATGATGAAAAGGCACTTATACGATTTGATATGAGCGAATATATGGAAAAGCACAGCGTTTCAAGGTTGCTTGGCGCGCCTCCGGGTTATGTTGGTTATGACGAGGGCGGACAACTTAGCGAAGCGGTGCGAAGAAGACCTTATAGCGTGATTTTGTTTGATGAAGTCGAAAAGGCACATAAAGATGTCTTTAATATCTTGCTTGGCATACTTGATGACGGCAGAGCGACCGATAATAAGGGCGTTGTTGTGGATTTTAAAAACACTATCATCATTATGACTTCAAATATTGCGTCAAATTTCATAATGGATCTTAGTGGCACAGAGCGTGAAAATGCGGTTAAAAATGAGCTTAAAAATTACTTCAAACCAGAGTTTATAAACCGCCTCGATGATATCATTATCTTTAATCCTTTAAACGAAGAAGGACTAATAAGCATAGTTGATATAATGTTTGGCGAGCTTAAAAACACCCTTGAAAATCGTGGCATAAAAGCGACTCTTAGCACAGAGGCTAAACGTTTTATCGCCAAAGCTGGATTTGATGTAACCTATGGTGCTAGACCGCTTAGACGCGCACTTTATGAACTTGTTGAAGACAAACTTGCCGAAATGATACTTAGTGATGAACTAAAAAGTGGCGATGAAATTTGCATAAATGCGATAGATGATGAGATAAAAATCGAGTTTAAATAATAGCTATACGCGACTTTTGGCTTTTTGTTGCATAAGCAAAAAGCCAAAAACTTGTAAAAAATATGATTATTTTGCCAAACTTTACTTACTTTACATAATTTTTGAGTTTTTATAAACAAATTTGATAAAAAAATCCAGTCAAATTTGATACTTTTTCTAAATCAAATTTGATAAATCATGTAATTAAATTTGAATTAAATTTGATAACTCAAAAAAATCCACAGGGTAACAAAAATACAATCAAATTTGATAGTTTAAAAAATCAAATTTGATAAAAAATTCTAAGCAAATTTGAACCATATTTGATAACCAAAAAATCCAAAGGCTAGTTAAAATAAAATCAAATTTGATAAAAATTGTATCAAAGTAAAATAATTTTGTTAGCCGATTAATAATGATAGTAAAAAGTTTGGAAAACGGAGAAAATAAAATTGCAAAAAAAATCTCGCATAAACTTAAAAATTTATGCGAGATACGAGATTATTTTTTTAAAGCTGATCTTTCAAGAAGCATTTTTGCTAGTATGTCAAACAAGACATTTGAAGCATCTTCTGCTTTTTTGAATTTATCAACAACATTTTGCAAGCCTTCTGGTGTTGCGAAATCATAATTCAAACCTTCGTTGATATTTCTATGAACTTCTTCGTGTGGCAACAAGACACTTGCAAATGATTGGGTTTGACCAAATTCTTCTTTGCCTTTGCCAGCATACCATTTGCCAAGGCGGCAATCTGTATGAGATGAAAGCGTATCGTGTTTTGAGTTGAAAACGCCACTGTAACCTTGTTGTTTAAAGGCAACGTGATCCATTTTTACAAGGCTGATAAAGATAGTGCCTATGATATTTTTTATATCAGTGTTGATATCGCCTGAAGTTTGAAGCAAGAATTGGAAGTCGTTTCTAAAATCATCTATACATTTTGTAGAATCGCCAGAAATTTGCTCAACTTGTTCGTTCATAACCAAAACATCGTTTGAGTTTTGTTTAAGCAAGTTGATATTCATCTCAACTTCGCTTGTTGCTTTTTGTGTTCTTTCTGCAAGTTTACGAACTTCATCAGCAACGACTGCGAAACCGCGTCCGTGTTCGCCAGCTCTTGCAGCTTCGATAGCGGCGTTAAGAGCCAAAAGGTTAGTTTGATCGGAAATGTCTTTAATGAGATTTACGATATTTGCGATTTCATCAACACTTTTGTGAAGTAAATTTACATTTTCACAAGATTTGCTAGATGATTCAACGATTTGATTTATAAAGCCCATCAAAATTTCGCTGTGTTTATTCAAATCACCTGTTCTAACGGCAGCTTCATCGGCCTTTGCAGAAATATCTTCGCAAACTTTAAGGTTGTTTTCTGTCATGTGTCTGATATCATCAAGTCCAACATGGCAACCTTCTAACATTAGATTAAAAAGAGAGTTTCTTTTTTCGCGTCTTGCAAGCGAATTGTTTAAGTCATTGCTTAATTTTGCATTTGCTTCTCTTAATTCGACAATTTCTTTTTCGAGTTTTTCGATATGTTCCTTTGTCGATGATGATACATTACTATCAACTCTGGCAGTATCGTTACCAAATAGCCCCATCTCTGTACTCCTTATATAAAAATTTGTAAGCTAATTTTAGCATAAAAATACTTATTTTTTGCATAATAATAATTTTTTTGTATAAAAAGTGAAATTTAAATATAAAATTTAAGATTTTAGCTAAAAATTTGTTTAAATTTTCATA
>JAILCJ010000137.1 GCA_024680445.1 Campylobacter sp. | reverse complement strand
TGCCGCAATTTCCAAGCTTTCTTGCCTAAAATCATTGTTTTTATATTTCGGTGCTATCTCATAAATTCTATTTTCTATCTGGCTTGTTTGAAAAATTCCGCCAAAAATTTCTATCTTTAAAGTTTTATTTTCGCCGTTTTTGCCTATGTAATTTAGTTTATCAAGCCTTTGTAGGAGCAAAAAATTCTCCCAAAACTTTTTGTCAAAATTATCTATTTTTATTTCAAAAGTGATTTTGTTTTTGCCTTGGTTTTTTTCGAGTTTTGTTAGGGTGTTTGGGTTTAGATATTCGCTTAAAAGTAGGTATTGTAAAGTATTTTGTATAGCCATCATCCGCCTTTATAAAAATTATATTTTAGCAAAAAAAAATTAAATTTTTAAAGGCGGGGGGACAAACCCCCGATTTATCAAAGTGCTTTTAGCATTATTTTGGTTATAGTTTTTGCAAATTCGCTAGGATTTTTTATATCTATACCGCTTTCTATCTTAGCCATATCAAGCAAAATTCTAGCTACATCGTTTGTCATAAGCTCGTTTTTTTCAAGTTTTGCAAAAATTTCATGGTTTGGATTTATCTCCAAGATAGGTTTTGTCTCTGGTACAGTTTGACCCATTTGTTTTAAGATATTTTGCATGGCGACATCTGGATCTTTTGAATCAAAGATCAAAACCGCTGGCGAATCGCTTAGTCTTGAACTTGCTTTCACATCTTTTACATCGTCTTTTAGGATTTCTTTTATCTTGACAAGCACGCCGGCAACTTTGCTTTCGTCTGCCTTGTCATTTTCGCTTTTTATCTCGTCATTTGCGTCCGAGTGAGAGACGGATTTAAATGGAGTTTTATCAAATTCATAAACCATAGGCATAACGATAGTATCGATCTCTTCGTCCATTATAAGCACTTCTATATCTTGTTTTTTGAAGCTTTCTAAAAGCGGAGAGTTTTTAAGCAAAGTTTCGTTGTTACCGCTTATGTAGTAAATGCTTTTTTGATCGCTTTTCATCGCGTCTTTGTATTCTTTAAGGCTTATAAGGCCGTCTCTTTTGCTTGACTTGAAAAGCACCAAATTTAGTATTTGATCTTTGTCGTTGCTAAAACCGTAAAGTCCTTCTTTGATGACTTTGCCAAAAAGTTTGTAAAATTTTATGTATTTTTCTTTGTCTTTGTCTTTGAGTTTTGCAAGTTCGCTTAAAATTTTCTTGACGCTTTGCTCTTTAACGCTTCGCATTATCGCATTTTCTTGCAAAATTTCACGGCTAACATTGAGTGGCAAGTCCTCAACATCTATCACGCCACGCACGAAACGAAGGTAAGGCGGCAAAAGTTCTTTTGCGTCGTCTGTGATGAAAACTCTTTTAACATAGAGTTTAACTCCGCTTTGATAATCAACCCTAAACATATCGAAAGGTTCTGTGCTTGGTATGTAAAATAGCGTTGAATACTCGATTTTGCCCTCCGCTTTTGTGTGTATGTGAAGCAAAGGATCTGTGCTGTCGTGGCTGATTTGTTTGTAAAATTCTTTGTAGTCATCGGCTTTAATGCTGGCTTTGTTTAAACGCCAAAGGGCGCTGGCTTTGTTGATTTGCTCGTTTTTGCTTTCGTAAGTCCCTTCTTTTTCGCCTTCTTTTGGTGCAATGTATTGTTTTTTGTCCATAAAAATAGGATAAGGGATATGGTTTGAATACTTTTTGATGATACCGTCTAAGCGGTATTCGTCCGCAAATTCTGTATCGTTAAGATATAAAGTTATGCTAGTGCCTTGGCTGTCTGCGTTGGCTTCTTGTATTTCGTAATTTTTGGCGTTTGAAGTCCATTTATAAGCCTTTTCATCAAGGGCTTTTCGGCTTATGACTTCTATCTTATTTGCGACCATAAATGCCGAATAAAAGCCGACACCAAACTGACCGATAAGTGAGCTGTCTTTTTTCGCATCTCCGCTAAGACTTTCTATAAAGCCCTTTGTACCGCTTCTGGCTATCGTGCCAAGGTTGTTTATAAGCTCGTCTTTATTCATGCCTATGCCGTTGTCTACGACGCTAAGGGTTTTTTTCTCGGCATCAAATTTGATATCTATACGCGGTGTGTAGCTTAAATTTTTATACTTTTCATCGCTTATGTAAAGATAGTTAAGCTTGTCAAGTGCGTCACTGGCGTTAGATATCAGCTCTCGTAAGAAAATTTCTTTGTTTGAATAAAGTGAATGAATCATTAGGTTTAATAAATCATTGACTTCTGTTTGGAATTCGAATTTCTCGCTCATTTTTATCCTTTTTGTAAAAATTTTTGGCAAATTATAGCGTAATGTGCTAAAAAAAATTTTAAACTTGATAGTATGTGTATCAATTTAATTAAATATTTTTGCTTATTTTGTAGATATCATCAAATTTGATTTTACTTTTTATGACGGTAAGTTCGGCGGATTTGAAATTTATATTTGAAACAAGACCGCAGATATTTTTATACTCATAGCCGTCATGATATATCAAATTTACAAAATCCCTTGACTTTAAAGTGCTTAAAATTTGCAAATTTTTTTCAACGACAGACGCGTCTAATTCGAGTTTTTCGCTTATTTGATGCTCTTGTGCTTTTA
>JAILCJ010000185.1 GCA_024680445.1 Campylobacter sp. | reverse complement strand
TGTGTTTACTTCATAAAATTTTCTACTCTATTTGATATATTAGAGCTATTTTTGACATTTGCACTATCTAAGCGATAATGTGCGTATAAAAATACCGCTAGTACTATGCCCACAACTGCAGCAGCAGCACCTATATAAAACTTTTTAGAATTAAAACGTTTGAATTGAATTTTATTTACATTTAAGTAAGCTATATCAAATAAATCATTTCGCTTTGAATTTACATTTGTACTAATAGCACTAGCTATACTTTCGCATATAAATCCTATCTTTTCATCTTTATCCTTGGCTGTATCGTACTTTCCTGTATAGCCTAGGATCAAACAAAGATATATCATTTCAAGAAAGTCTTTATTTTTATTGCTATCTTCGAACCATTTATCCATAATGCCATAAAATTTTTCGCCACCTAAATTTTCGTTAAACAACCTTACCGTAAGGGTGTTGTTTGCCCAAAAGCTATTCATAAAAATTTCGTTTTTCAAAAGGCTTTCATCCACAAACACACATGCACAATATCTAAGTTTTACTATATCCTCATCACTATACTTATGTAAAGAAGTTAGTTTTGCACTTGCAGAAAGTAAATCATTAACAAGTTGCTTATTTAAAGAAATCATTTTGTCTTGTTGCATTTGATCGATAGTAGAAATTCTATGTGCCAAAAGCAAAATTGGTAAAAACGCATCTACTGCGTCATTATTTCCTAGTCCGCCAACACCTTTTTCTTGTAGAATCGAAATTAAATCTTTGTCATTTTGCATAAAATTACCTTATAGTAAAGCCCAAAGCTTGATATCTGGGTTTTTGATATTGTTTGTTAAATAAATACTAATAGTATTTTCACCTTTAAATGCCGATATGAAATTTTCATCATTTTTATCTATCTTATAGTAAACATAACCATTTAAACTAGGGAGCGAAGTCGGTATAAGTGAAATTTGTTGCATATTTATACCATTTAATTGAGAAGCAACTATGTTTTTTATCTGTGCATGAGAGTGAATTTTGCACTGGGTTTTGAAATTTTTCATCAAAAATTCACTTCCCTCATCACAACTTATCGCTAAATATAGTTCTTTTTCCCAAACAATAGTATCGTTATCAAATACACAATTATAAAAGCCATTAGAATTTTGCGTGATCTTAGCCATGGTATATTTTGGTGATAAAATTTTAGAAAACAATAAACGGATGTTGTTTATCAATACTAAAAATGTTTGAGTCAAATTCATATGGTCGTATTTAACAAATTCTGTAAAACTATCATCAAGACTAAGTGCAGCCAATTCGGCTTGAAATTCTATAAGTTTTTCATATAAAAATTCTGGATGAATTTTGCCTTTATTTTGTAAAAAAGAAAAAAGTAAATCATACTTTTTAAGCAAACCAACGGCGAGATATGTTGAAAAATCAAGAGTATTTTTTGTCTGATCTATGCCCTTAAAAACATCACTAAGTATGTCTTTGTGCTGTCTTATAGAGTAAAGTATCTCTGCTAAAAATTGTTTAATAAATCCATGTGAACTTATATCTAAACAAGTTGGTATAAATTTATCATCTAGTTTTATCTGACCACTACTAGAAACATCAGAAATTTTACAAAGCGGAATTTCTATTTCATAGGGTGTTTTGTCGCCCAAAACAGCCAATGAAGCTTTAAGACCAGCAACTATGATACTTTTATGATCTTGATCTATACCGTCTTGAAAATCATCATCATCAAATTCGCTAAGCTCATCGACATTTTTATTTTGTAAAACTTTTGAACCAACATTTATACGCATGGCTTTAAATTTTGAATTTTTGATGTCATTGTTAAGACTAATGTCTGAAACTGGGTTATTTAATGAAATTTTTAAAGCAATGATAGAAGAACGAAGCGAGGCAAAATTTGCCTCAAAAGGCGTAGGAAGTTCATCTTGGTTTGGTGCATCATAGATAGTTCCATCCTGTGCTATCGCACTAATGTAGTTAAAACCTATTTTGCCTTGTTCTAACAATTCAGTAGAAATATCAAAATTTACTATGCCGTAAAAATTTGAGTTTAAGCCTATGCTTTTTAAATTGATATTTCGTTCAAAATAACGTTCTTGCTGTTCAAAATGCACCTTGTCGATGCTCATGCCGTTATACCAAACGACTTTTAGACTATTAGACATATCTTTACCTAATTTGCGATTCTAACTTCAATCGCAGAAATATTTTGCGAAGTAATATTGAAAAGCAAACCGGAATAATTTAAGTCTGAAATTTTCTTAACTTCTTTTGTTTTTCTGCCGTCTTTTTGATCGGCATAAACTACCAAAATACCTACATATTTAACTCTTTCATCTTTGATCTCTAAAATACTTTTTTGTGTTGATGGCTCGACTTGAAGTTTTACAAAATCAATCAAATCTCGCGAAAGCACTTGCTCTGGTTTTTGCAATAGATCCAAATCACTAGCTTCCATAAAACGTTTGGTATCATCTAGTTCAAATAAAACGATGGTAATAGGCACATCGTCACCGCGGTTGTTCAAATTTGATGAAGGATTGTTTTTTACAAATACATTTATGCTACTGCATGCCGTAAAAAACAACATAAAAATTGAAAAAAACAATATTTTTTTCATGCTACACTCTCTTTAAAATAAAATTCAGTAAGTGTAAAGTTTAGCATAGGAATATTTAAATATCGTTTAGTTGATTGACTTAAAAATATTTTTGGTTTAGTTATTGTAATATTTTGGCAAAAATTTACATACTATGGAAAAAAATGGCATTTAAAGAAAATATA
>JAILCJ010000018.1 GCA_024680445.1 Campylobacter sp. | reverse complement strand
CTCAAACCTAAACAAATAAGCAAATATCAAATTTACTAAAAATTTAAGTAAATTTTTTCTTATTTTTAGTCAAATTTTAAGCCAAACGCTAGTATATTTACGGCTAAATTTTATAAGCAAATTTGATAAATTTTTAGTGTTTTGATAAAAAAGAATTGGGGATAAAAGTGAAAAAATTAGCTGTGTTTTTATATTCTATGGGTCCGGGCGGTGCCGAACGCGTCGTTTCAAACCTTTTGCCATTTTTATGCAAAGACTATGAAGTGCATTTGGTCTTGATGAGCGATATCATCTCATATGCTTTGCCAGATAGCGTAAAAATCCACCTTATCGAAAACTCCGACCCTTATGAAAAAGGTGTAAAAAAACTTTTTCGTCTCGCCTTTGCCTTGCCAAGACTTGCTTTGCAGTATAAAAAACTTTGCAATAAAATCGGCATCGATACGCATTTTGTGCTTATGAATCGTCCTTGCTATATAGCCGCTATCGCTCGAATTTTTGGGCTTAAAGGGGCTTTGGTAATGAGCGAAAGAAGCTGCCCGTCTGTAATATATAAAAGCGGTCTTAGGGGTTTTGCAAATAGAATTTTGCTTAAAATTCTTTATCCTAAGGCTGATTTGATTTTGGCAAATGCCAAGGGTAATGCCGATGATTTGATAGAAAATTTTGGCATTTGTAAAAACAAGGTAAAAGTCCTTTACAATGCCCTAAATTTAGGGCTTATAGACGAGATGAAAGGCGTGGATTTAAACACGAAGTTTAAGCCTTTTTTTCTAAATATCGGTCGTCTTGACGAGGGCAAAAATCAAGCCATGCTTATTCGTATCATAGCTTCTATCGACGATAGTCGTGCCACCCTTGGCATACTTGGCAAAGGTCCGTTAAAAGACGAACTTCAAGCCCAAATAAACGCCCTAAATATCGCCGATAGGGTGCGACTGCTAGGCACAGACACCAACCCTTTTAGACATATAAAAAACTCGTCATGCTTTGTGAGCGCGTCAAGATTCGAGGGTTTTTCAAATGTTTTATTAGAGGCTTTGGCTTGCGATAAAATGGTGATTTCAACCGATCATAAAAGCGGAGCTAGGGAACTTTTGGGTGATGATGAATTTGGAATTTTAGTTGGCGTTGATGATGAAAAACAAATGCGAGAAGCCATGTTAAGGGCTTTAAACGAGGCAGAGCTTAGAGAAAAATACGAAAAAATCGCTTACAAACGTGCTAAAGATTTTGACAGCACCGCAATAGCCGCAAAACTCGTGGAATTTTTACAAAGCCTTTCGCACTAATTTTTAAATTTATGTTTTTAGTGCAAAATGAATTTTTTTAAAAAACCTTGCCAAAAAACGGCAAGGTTTTGGGTTTAGATGTTTTTGATTTTTAGATAACTATTTAAAGCACCAACATAGGCTTTTGCGCTTGCCTTCATGGTATCTATATCAAGTCCGTGTCCCATGACTGCACCATTGCCTTGAAATTCAACCTTAACATCAACTTTTGCAAGGGCGTCTTTACCTTGTGAAACAGCCGTAACTTTGTAATCTTTTAGCAAACCACTTATGCCACTAATGCGATCTATGACTTTAAATATCGCATCGGCAGCACCGTTTCCAAGTGCAGAATCGCTGTAAATTTTGTCGTCATGTTTAATGCTAATAGATGCACTTGCGAGATTGCCACAACTGCTTTGAAGCAAATCTGTAATTTCGTAAGCACCGACTATCGTGATGATTTGTTCTGAAACCAAGGCTCTTATATCGTCATCAAAAACTTCTTTTTTCTTATCGGCTAAAATTTTAAATTTCTCAAATGCTGTATTTAAAGCTTCATCATCGAGTTCAAAACCAAGCGTTTTTAGCTTGTCTTTAAATGCATGGCGACCGCTGTGTTTGCCAAGAACTAATGAATTTTTATCAAGCCCTATATCTTCGGCTTTCATTATCTCATAAGTTTCTCTGTGTTTTAAAACTCCGTCTTGATGTATGCCACTTTCATGTGCAAAGGCGTTTTTGCCGACTATGGCTTTGTTTGGTTGCGGTTCTATGCCTGTGATATTTGCCACTAGACGACTTGAAGGATAAATTTCTTTAAAATTTATATCGGTATAAAGCGAACCGAAAAAATCTGCTCTGGTTTTTATACCCATGGCTATTTCTTCAAGTGCTGTATTTCCGGCACGTTCGCCTAGTCCGTTTATAGTGCATTCAACCTGTCTAGCACCTGCTTGTATGCAAGAAAAGGTGTTGGCAACTGCAAGGCCAAGATCGTTATGATTGTGAGCCGAAACTATGGCACGAGAGCCGATATAATCGCACATTTGCTTAAAAATTTCATAAATTTCATTTGGCAAACGATAACCAACTGTATCTGGTAAATTTATCGTCTTAGCACCGGCTGTTATAACCGCATCGCAAATTTCTTTCATAAATGAAATATCGCTTCTGCACGCATCTTCGCAACTAAACTCGACATCATCGCAGAAGGTTTTGGCGTATGTAACAGCATCTACGGCTCGTTTTATAACTTCGTCTGCTTTCATTTTTAGTTTGTATTCCATGTGAATAGGACTTGTGGCAATAAAGGTATGTATGCGATGATTTGGAGCCGGAGCTATGGCATCACCAGCCGCTTTTATATCTTTATCTAAAGCACGAGCCAAAGAGCAAACTGAAATTTTTTGAGCTTGTTTGGCTATCAAATTTATAGCTTCAAAATCCCCCGGACTTGCCGCCGCAAAACCCGCCTCCATAACATCAACGCCAAGTCGTTCTAGTTGAAGTGCGATTTGTAATTTTTCAGCCGTGTTCATCGATGCACCAGGGCTTTGTTCGCCGTCTCTTAAAGTTGTATCAAAGATTATAATTTTATTGTTCATGATTTGTCCTTTTTTAAATTTATTTTTGTGATGAGTGAAAAAAGAGAATTTGTGCTACTTGCGTAGCAGCAGTAGTGCATATGTGATATTTTGTAAGCAAATTTTAAATATGTGTTTTGTGTTCATTATTCATCCTTTTTAGGGTTTTTACAAAACATTATCACAGCTCTTACCAAGCCATAAATGACATAAACACTCATTAGCATGGTAGCACTTTCAAATGGGTATAAGTATAACAAAGAAAAAACAATAACAAGTATAACTAATATACGAGTGACATTTGCTTGTTTGAAATTTAGTTTTTTAAAGCTTGGATAGCGGATATTGCTAACCATTAAAAATGAAAGCAAAAAGACCAAGGCAAAGTAAAACCACTCAAAACCTTCAAGGTAATAATTTTCATAAATGCCAACATACAAAGCACAAATTATTGCTGCAGTTGGTATAGGAAGTCCTATAAAAACATTTGGTTCATAAGTGCCGGTTGTAACATTAAATCTTGCCAAACGAATAGCTCCAAACACTACAAATATGGCACTTGTTAAGGCACCAAGTCTGCCAAAATTATGCCCTATCGACATATAAAAAAGTACGGCTGGAGCGACACCAAAAGCAACAAGATCGGCCAAACTATCAAATTCAACACCAAATTTGCTGGTGGTATTTGTTAGTCTTGCTATCCTGCCGTCAAGTCCATCAAGAATCAGTGAAAGTATGATATAAACTATGGCTTTTGTAAATTCTCCATTTATGCTAGCTATCACGCTTACAACGCCTAAAAAGGCACTTGAAGCTGTAAATAAATTTGGTAAAATGTATAAAATTTGCGGTTTTTGTTCCATTTTAACTCTTTTATAAATAACAAAGCGTACTTAGTGAGCTTACTTTTTCACCTACATTTAAAGTGATTTTGCTTTGTGGTGGCAAAAATAGCACGACTTCGCCACTGCCTAAAAATCCAAGCTCGTCGCCTTTGTAAGAAAAGCCGGGATTTTCAAGACTTAACTCACGAGATAATCCACCAGCGATGACACGCATCGCAACGCCATTTTCAAAATGATAAATCGCTTTTTCATTTAAAGCTTGAGCGTTTTTTATAAAATCGCATAAAAACAATCCATGCCTTTTGCTAAAAGATAAAATTTTGCTCTCGCAAGGCGAAAAAACAACTCCAACGCCAAAAAGGCATTTTTTTATGGTAATTTTTAGAAAATTTTTGCCATTTAATTCGCCTTGTTCGATTTGCGAAATTTTGCCATCTATCGGCGAAATTATGGCACTTGGATCATTTAAAATCATTTTTGAAATTTTGTTTCTAAAAAACAAAACGCTAAGCACAAAAATTATGCCAAAAAAAACTTCGCAAAAATCAAAGATTAAAGCCAATAAAAATAAAACGCCAAAAAATAATATAAATTTTAAGCCTGACTTTGCGATGTAATGCATTATGCTTCGCCTTCTTCTGGTTCTAGTCTGCTTTCAAGACCATTTTTTTCTTCAAATTCTCTAATGATTTTTCTTACTCTTTCGCCCTCTATCGTTTCATCTTCATAAAGCGCTTTTACCATATCCTCGATAGCGTCAGCATAAGTGCGTAAAGTTTCTAAAACTGCGGCATATCTTTCATCTAGCATGCTTTTTACGGCATCATCGACTGCTTGAGCCATATTATCGCTATAATCCTTCATGCTTTGTCCACCAAGGAAACTGTTGCGTTGTTTTTCAAGTACCATAAGTCCTGCAACATCGCTCATACCATAAACGCTTATCATAGATTTAAATATATCGGTTGCTCTTTCAAGGTCGTTGCTAGCACCAGTCGAAATTTCTTTGATGAAAATTTCTTCTGCTGCACGACCAGCCAAAAGTACATCAACTTCTGCGATAAGTTCATGTTTTTGCATCATAAATTTGTTTTCTTCTGGGCGATTTAAGGTGTAGCCAAGAGCCGCCAAGCCACGAGGTATAACTGAAACTTTTGTAACTTTTTTCGCACCCTTTGTAACTTCGGCGATGAGAGCGTGTCCGCTTTCGTGATAAGTAACTATACGTTTTTCTTTTGGATTTACTCTGCGTGATTTTTTCTCTAAACCGGCAATAGAGCGTTCAACGGCTTCGACAAGATCTGCTTGTTCGACTTCTGGCTTAGACTTTCTACCAGCAAGAAGTGCAGCTTCGTTTATGATATTTTGCAAATCCGCACCAGCCAAGCCTGTTGTAAGGCGTCCTATCTCATTTAAATCAACATCTCGTGAAATTTTAACATCTTTCATATGCACTTTTAAGATATCGATTCTACCTTTAAAGTCTGGTTTATCAACCAAAACTTGTCTATCAAAACGTCCCGGTCTTAAAAGAGCGGCATCTAAAATTTCAGGTCTGTTTGTTGCAGCGATAACGATAACTGGGAGTTTATCTGAATCAAAACCGTCCATTTCTGAAAGCAATTGATTCAAGGTTTGCTCTCTTTCATCGTTTCCGCCCATAGGACTAGAATTTCTGCTTTTACCGATAGCGTCTATCTCGTCTATAAAAACTATGGCTGGGCTTTCTTTTTTTGCGTTTTCAAAAAGATCTCGAACACGACTTGCACCAACGCCTACAAACATTTCTATAAAACTTGATGCTGACATTGAAAAAAATGGAACATCTGCTTCGCCTGCAACGGCTTTTGCAAGAAGTGTTTTACCAGTTCCCGGAGGTCCAACTAGTAAAATGCCTTTTGGAATTTTTGCACCAAGGCGGATATATTTATCAGGATTTTTAAGATAATCAACGATTTCTACAACTTCTTCTTTTGCTTCTTCAACACCGGCTACATCATCAAATTTGACTTTTGGTTTTTCAGAGCTTATGAGTTTTTTGGCACTGCCTATGCCAAGTATGCCACTACCCATATTTTTTTGCATACGATTTGCAAAAAACATCCAAATAGCAAAAAATATAAACACTGGCAAAACCCAAGAAAATATAAGTTCGCCAAGCCATGTTTTTTCGCTATAAGCTTTGTATTCAACTCCGCTTTGATCAAGCAAAGGAACTAAGGTCGTATCAGATAAAATGCGTTTTGTTATGAAAAGTTCTTGATTCGTTCCAAAGGCTCTAATACTTGTATCTGAAATTTCAACCCTTGAAATTTGTTTAGCAGCTATCATGGATTTTAGTTCAGAGTATGAAACTGTTTTGGCAGAATTTGAACCATTTAGCATAGAATCCCCGTCTCCAAGGGACCTAAATATTAACACCATTACAACTGCAAAAATAGCAAAAATTAATATAGGATTTTTATTAAAAAATCCATTGTCTTGATTTTTGTTGTCTTTATTTTCCATTATCTCGTCTTTCTTATTTTTTAAATACAAAACTCATCCACTCGCTAACACTGCGAGATTGAATAAGTTTTAAATCAGAAAATTCTTCAAGTATGCGTTTTTCATACTTATTTAAAATTCCAGATAGCACTAAGTATGCACTATCTTTTAAAATATTTTTCAAATCATTTTTTAGCACAAATATAACATCAGCTATGATATTTGCGACGACAAAGTCATATTTTTCGTTCAAATTTGAAATAGAACCAGTCCAAATTTGATTAAAATTTGTATGATTTAGTTTTGCATTTTGTTTTGCACTTTGTACTGCTAATTCGTCTGTATCACAGGCATCTACGACACAACCGAGTTTGCAAAGTGCTATGCTTAAAATTCCACTACCGCAACCAACATCGATAGCTTTAAAGGTATTTTTTGCATATTTTTGTATAAAGAGCAAACATGAACTTGTGCTTTCATGATGTCCAGAACCAAAAGCAAGTGCTGGATCTATAATAATATTTTGCAAATTTTCATCTGGCTTTTCCCAACTTGGTCTTATGTAAAAATCGCCCAAAGCTATAGGTTTTACGCCTTTTTTATATTCATTTATCCAGTCTTTGTTATCTTTTAAATTTATGTAAGTGTCAAGATCGTTTGTCTTGTTAAGGGTTTTAGAAAGTCTTGAAACAAACTCGTCTATGCCCCATTTTACTTGCGATAAATCATCTTCATCACGGACGATAAGCCAGCCGTCCTCATCTTGTACGCAAGTAATTCCAAGAGAAAAAATAAAATCTAAAATTTCATCTTTAAAATTTGAACTTTTAACACCTAGTTCGTAAAATTTCTCTTGCATTAACCTAAAACATCTTCGAGTTTTTCTTTAAGAACTTGTGGAGTAAATGGCTTAACGATATAGTTATTAACCCCGGCTTTAAGTGCCGTTATAACTTCGGCTTTACCGCCTTCTGTCGTTACCATGATTATAGGCATATCGATATATTTTTGCTCTGCACGAACCTTTTTAACAAGTTCAAGCCCATTCATTTCTGGCATATTCCAATCAGTTATAAGTATATTTACACCCGGAGTTTCGCAAAGTATATTCCAAGCCTCCAAACCGTGTTCTGCTTCTAATATATCGCTATGGCCAAGTCTTTGAAGTGTATTTTTTATTATTCTTCTCATTGTTGAGCTGTCATCTACAACCAAAATCTTCACATAACATCCTTTTAGCAAAAATTGCTCTATTTTATCAAATTTTAAATTTAGCTAAGCTTTAAAACTAAGAAATTTTATTAAATGCGATTTTTAAATCGATTTTTCCTTCGTAAAAAGCTTTTCCAACTATAACACCTGAAATTTCTCCGCACTCTTTTAGCCTTAAAACATCGTCAAGTGAGCTAACACCGCCACTGGCTATGGTTTCAAGTCCGCTTGCGCGAGCGATTTGTAGGCTAAATTCTACATTTACTCCGCCTAGCATACCATCTTTTGCGATATCGGTACAAATTATCGCTTCAACGCCTGCATTTGCGAATTCCTTAGCTAAAATTTCAGCCCTAACTTGGCTAACATCTGCCCAACCTTGTGTCGCTACAAAGCCGTTTTTTGCGTCTATACCGACGACTATGGGATAAATTTTAGCCATACTTTTAACAAAATTTGGATCATTTAGTGCTACTGAACCTAAAATAGTTCGTCTAACTCCAAGATCAAGATAGCGTTTGATACGAGCTTCATCGCGAATTCCGCCACCAACTTGCACCTTTAATTTTGTAGCTTTTACTATGTTACAAATCGTATCAAAATTTTTCATTTCACCAGCAAAGGCACCATCAAGATCTACTATATGTAACCATTTTGCACCCATATCTTCAAATTTTTTAGCAAGATCGCTTGGCGTATCTGAATAAATTTTAGCCGAATCCATTAAACCTTTGCTAAGTCTTACCGCCTTGCCTTCTTTTAGATCAATCGCCGGGAAAATATCCATTATAAATCCTTGAAATTTCTTAGAATTTTAAGCCCAACATCGTGGCTTTTTTCTGGGTGAGCCTGAAAGGCAAAAATGTTTTCATGGGCTACGGCACTTACAAATTCATAACCGTATTCGCTAGTACCGAGCTTAACATCATCATCACAAAGCAAGTGATAACTATGCACAAAATATAAATATTCAAATTCTCTCAAACCTAAATTTATAGGAGTTTGCTTAGCAAAATGCACCGTATTCCAGCCTACATGCGGAATTTTTAAGGCTTTATCAAATTTGCTTTCATCAAAACGAACTATGCGACCTTTTAAAAGTCCAAGTCCCTCATAAGTGCCGAATTCTTCGCTTTGTTCAAAAAGTAGTTGCAGTCCTAAACAAATGCCTAAAAAGGCTTTGCCACTTTTGCAAAATTCTTTTATGGCTTCGTGCATATTTGCATTTTTTAGTTTTTGCATGGCTTGTGCAAAGGCTCCAACGCCCGGCAAAATCGCCTTATCGTAATTTTTTAAAACATTTGCGTCGCTAACGAGTTCGCACTTTGCACCGACTTTTTCGATAGCATTACGCACACTTTGAATATTTCCTGCGCCGTAGTCGATTATGGCTATCATTTTTTCTCCTGTTTTTTAACGCTAAACAAATAAACACTAAGCGCAACCATTAAAAGGGCTACGCCGCTGATAAGATAAATGGCGTTTATGATATTTTCAGGTGCCGTAATGGCAAATTTAAACACCAACATCAAGGCTTCTATGGCAAGGGCGATTATGATAGAGCCGATAAATCTCACCATGGTTTTGTATATCATGCTATTTTCATCGTGGTGTTTGCCTATAACTTCTTCTTCAAATATCGTTTTTACAAGATCAAAAATCGCCAGAGCCAAGGTCAAAATGATAGTTGATTCAAAAATTTCTTCTACATTTACATGAACGAAACTTTTCTCCAAAAAGCCCCTTACGCCGTGCCAAAATAAAAACGAGCATATCATAAATAAAGCCGCACAAATCAGAGCGTAAAAAAAGCGTTCGAAATTTGAAAAATATCCTTCGAGATTGCCGATACCAGCGATTTTAAGGACATTTTTTAAAGAAATATCTCCGCATGCGATAAATTTTAATTCATTTTTATCATTGTATATAGGCATGCTAGCCGTTACACAAAGTTCCCCATTAAATTTTGAGGGATATGGGTCGGTAATAACAAATTTGCCCTCTTTTATGCAGTCGTAATAATACGCCTTGTGAGCACGATTTTCACCGCCACCATGTTTAAATTCGGTATTTAAACTTATCGCATCTTGCACCTGCAAACCGCTGTTGTCAAGCACATAAAAAGCATCAAATTTGTCTACCTCATAAGTCATATGTTTAAAACTTTCGTTTATGCTTTCTATGCTAAGAGTTGGTGAGTGATCTGGCAAATTTCTTGTAAAAATATAGTGCAGATAGGCTCTGATTTTATATCTTGCCTCGCTGTAACGTTTGATTTCTTTTAGTATCAAATTTATCCTTTTTGATTTAAAGCGTGTTTGAATTCTGGGACGATGTCTTTGAGTGCAGTAGCGATTTCATCGTCTTTTAATTCGCAAAGTTTTGAAATTTGTGAATTTAGCAAATTTAAGTCATAAGGGTCTGAATGTGTTACAAAAATACTTTCAAATTTGGTTTGCACATCATTTGGATTTATAAGCAATTCTTCATAAAGTTTTTCACCCGGTCTAAGTCCTACAAACTCGATTCCAAGGTGTTCTTTGTTTGAAAGTAAAAGCATTTTTTTAGCCAAATCTACTATTTTTACCGGCTCACCCATATCAAGCACGAAAAGTTCGCCACCTTTTGCGATAGAAGCGGCTTGTAAAACCAGTTGGCAAGCCTCGCTTGTTAGCATAAAATAACGAGTGATATCTGGGTGAGTAACGCTAAGAGCTTTATTTTTTTCGATTTGATCTTTAAATTTTGGTATGACAGAACCGCTTGAACCAAGCACATTTCCAAAACGTACACAAACTATCTCGCAGTTGCCACTTTCGTTGGAATTTAGGGCATAAAGTTCGCAAACACGTTTTGTTGTACCCATGATATTTGTTGGGCGAACAGCCTTGTCAGAGCTTATCATAACGACTTTTTTAACCCCATATTTTTTAGATAAATCCACGACTTTTTTTGTGCCTATGATATTGTTAATAACCGCTGGACGTGGGTTAAATTCGCAAAGCGGAACATGTTTATAAGCGGCTGCATGGATAACGATTTGAGGTTTGTACTCGGCAAAAATTTTCTCAAAATCCTTTTCGTGTGTGATATTTACGAGTTTGCTAACGGTTCGTTTATCTTTTGTGTTTTCGCCGATAGCATAGAGATTATACTCGCTGTGATCGACCATGATTAGCTGTTTGACACCAAATTTCAAGCATTGTTTACAAATTTCACTACCTATGCTACCCCCGCCGCCAGTTACTAAAACAACCTTATCTTTTAAGAAATTTGCAATGATATCAGGGTTTAAGTCTTTTGGTTTTCTAGCTAACAAATCTTCGATAGAAATATCTTTGATAGGATTGTTTTCAACCATTGAAAATCGTTTAAAATCACGAATTCCTTGTGCCGTTAATTCATCAAAAATAACTTGAAGTTCGTCTTGGGTTATGGCAAGAGCGATGATAGCGGTTTTGACATTGTATTCTTTAATGATGCTTGGAATTTCGCTTTTATCTTGAACCAAGAATCCGTCACAATAAGTGCCGATAAGATCGGGTCTTGCATCAACCACGGCAACGGCATAAAAGTCAAGATAGCCTTGTTTTAAGCCATTTAAAACATGTATAGCCTTTGTTGTAGCACCATAAACTATGCAAGGTTCGCCACGATGCGGTTTTGGCGAAAAGTCAAGAAAAATACGTTTTGAAATTCTAAGCATACCTACCAAAAGGCAAGATATAACAAAATCTATCCAAATAACGCTTTGCGGATAAGGTTTTATCCAGTCTTGCACTATAAAAAATACCATTATGAAAATTGCTAGTGAGCAAATATGCACTAGCAAAATTTTTCTAGCTTCGTTTAGTCCGAAAAATCTCCACGGCACTTTATAAATTTTAAAAAGCCACATAAATGAAAATTTTAAAATAAGCAAAAGTGCGAGAGTAAATAAAAATCCATTATAAAAAATATCTGGGATATTGCCATTAAAACGCAACAAATACGCAAAGTAAATCGACACTATAAAAATAATAGCATCGCCTGCTAGAAAAAACAATAGTCTTTTAAGTTTTGTTGCTTGAAGTATCATTTAAACATTTTCCTTTACGATTTTGATGACCCTTTCTTGTGTTTCTTCACTCATATCCGACCCACTAGGCAAGCAAATTCCTTTGCTAAACATTTCTTCGCTAGTGCCGTCTAAAACACTAAGTGCGTCTTTAAATAAAGGTTGAAGGTGCATAGGATTCCAAAGTGGTCTACTTTCGATATTTTCATCGGCTAAGGCCTTGATGACTTTCAAATTTGTTCCTTTTTCTTTGAAAAGTCCTGTGCTTAACCAGCGATTTCCACGAGAATTTGCTAACTCTGGCATAAAATCTAAAATATCGCCAAGTTCTTTTTGATAAAGCTCAAAAACTCGTCTTTTTTGCTCGACTCTTTTTTCCAAAACCTCCATTTGAGCCACGCCGATAGCACCTAAAACATTGCTAAGTCGGTAGTTATAACCGTAATCTTTATGCTCATAATGAAGTAAAGGCTCACGAGCTTGGGTGCTATAATATCTAGCCTTTGCAAGCAAATTTTCATCTTGCGATAAAAGCATACCGCCACCACTTGTTGTGATGATTTTGTTGCCATTAAAACTAAGTGCTCCAAAAATTCCAAAAGTTCCTAGTGCTTTACCGTCATAAAAACCGCCAAGTGCTTCGGCTGCGTCTTCTATAAGGCTTATGCCTTCATTTTGGCAAATCTCACAAATTTCTTTCATCTTTGCAGCTTGTCCATAAAGATGAGTTACAAAAAGTGCTTTTGGCTTTTTAGGGGCAGTTTTTATGGCTTTTTTTAGCAAAGCTGGGCTTAGATTCCAACTTTCATCGCTATCTATAAAAATAGGCGTTGCTTTTTCATAAAGTATCGGTACTATCGAGGCTATAAAGGTAAAAGTAGAGGCTAAAACTATATCGTCTTGCTTTATACCTAATGTTCGTAAGGCCAGATGAAGTGCCGAAGTTCCGCTTGAAAGTGCGAGTGCTGATCTTGCTTTGGTATAGTCTTTAACGCTTTGTTCAAATTTATCAACATACTCACCAAGCGGTGCTATATAATTACTTTCAAAAACTTTTGCTATGTATTCTTGTTCACGACCACTCATATTTGGTGGCGATAAAAAAACTCTTTGCATATGTTTCCTTTAAAATTTTGTGCGAATTATAGCACTTAAATTCCATAATTTTTTAAAATTTTTGTGTGAATTGTAGCACTTAAATTTGAATCTTAAATTATTTTTTGATTTTTTACTTTTAAATTTCAAATTTAAAAATTTTAACATCAAATTTTAAAAAATTTTTATCTTTTAACCTTTGCTGGCACGCCATAAGCTTTTACGCCGTCTATGATATCTCGCACTACGACACTGCCTGCCCCTATAATGCAATCCGAGCCGATATTTAAACACTGAATCACGCTCGAACCTATGCCTATATGGGTTCTGTTTCCGACTTTAACATTGCCAGCAAGTGCGGCATTTGGGCTTATATGAGCAAATTCGCCTATAAAACATTCATGCTCTATAACAGCTCCGCTATTTATGATAGCTCCTCTTTTTATCACGGCTTTTGCGTTTATCACGGCTTTTGGCATGACAACAACGCCCGGTTCTATCACGGCAGATGGGCTAACAACGGCACTTGGGTGAATAAGACTAACGATATTAAAACCGTAACTTCGTACATTTTCATCTAAAATTTGGCGAATTTTGTTATTTCCTATGGCTATTATAATGTCAGCCTTTGGCAAATTTTCACTAAATTTTAGTTCGTTTTTATCGTCTAAAAATACTATCTCATCGTATCCGCACGCCCTTGCTATGTCCGCACAAACGAATCCATGTCCGCTTTGACCATAAATATAAATTTTAGTTTTTGCCATTAAATTTCTCCGTTGTAGCCATGCCTTCTTTGCTTACGCCGTCTTTTTTGATGACTTTTTTTATCGTCAAAAGGGCGATTTTAAAATCCATGGCAAGGCTTAAATTTTTTGCGTAATATACATCGTATTTAAATTTTTTCCTCCAACTTATAGCATTTCGTCCATTTATTTGTGCTAGTCCAGTTATGCCCGGACGCACGTCGTGGCGGTGTTTTTGCGTTTGATCGTAAAGCGGAAGATACTCGCATAAAAGCGGTCTTGGGCCTATGAAACTCATATCGCCTTTTAGCACATTTATAAGTTGGGGCAATTCATCAAGACTAAGGCTTCGTATAAGTTTGCCATAGCGATTTAGCCTAAATTCATCGCTTAGCAAAACGCCGTTTTCATCTTTTTCATCGCTCATGGTTTTAAATTTGTAAATTTTAAAAATTTTCTCATTTAAGCCCGGACGCTCTTGGGTAAATATCACATCTTTGCTGATTTTAAAATACACAAAAATCGCCGTAAATACGCTAAAAGGCAGGGTTATAATGATGAGTAAAAGTGCAGCGAAAAAATCCAAAAATCTTTTAAAAAAATTTTTATACATTTATAAATTTCCTATAAACTTCAAGATATTTTTTAGCAATGATATTTTCATCAAACTCGGATTGTACCATTATTCTACCGTTTTTACCAAGCTTGGCTGCCAAATTTTCATCATCAAGCAAGGTTTCGATCTTTTTGGCTAAATCCTTTGCATTTTTGACCTCGCAAAGCAAGCCATTTTTGCCTTGTATAACGGCTTCATTGCAACCTGAAACATTACTAGCAACGACTGGTTTTTGCATACTCATGGCCTCTAAAACCGTGCGTGGAAAACCTTCTTTATAGCTAGGCAAAACCAGCATATAACTTGCCTTTAAAAGCTCTGGCACATCGTCTCTTGCTCCAAGATAAAGCACATTTTTACCGCGTAAAAAATCTTCACTCGCGGTTGATTTATTGCCAGCAAAACCTTCGCCCACATAAACAAATTTACAATCTTTTCTATCTTTTAAAAGTTCGCTAGCTTCGTAAAATTCTCTAACGCCTTTGTGCCACATGGCCCTAGCTATCATCAAAATGATTTTTTCATTATTTTTTATTTCATCAAATTTGATAGCTTTTGTAGAATTTGGATCAAATTTTTGGCTATTTACGCCAACACTTGCGATTTTTATAATTTTTTCTTTGGCTATTAGATTCTTGCTTAAAAAATACTGCGGATCGCTTTGATTTACAAAAATGCAAGCATTACTCATATTTAGGGCTTTTTTGTATAAAATTTCTATAAAATTTCTAATTATTTTGGTTTTAAAATCATCATCTATATAAAAACTTCCAAGCCCTTCGACTAAGTTTATTACATATTTTATACCGGCTTTTTTGGCGGCAAAAGTGCCAAAGACATTTGACTTATGTGCCGAAGTTTGGAGCAAATCAAGTTTTAAACCAGCCAAAATTTCACTTAATTTTTTGGCGTTTTTAAATACTATAAATGGATTTAAACTTGCTTTATCAAGCTCATAGGTAATTACTTTGAATTCATTTTTTAGCCGTTTTACATATTCTCCATCTGGACAAATAGCAAAAACTTCGTGCCCGTTTTTTTGCAAAGCTCGCATTATGGGGCTTCTAAAATAATAAATACTCATATCAGCATGAGAAAGAAAGCCTATCCTTGCCATTTTTTGCCTTTTTGTGCGTAAAAATTTATATTTTTTGAAATTTGATTTGCCATTTTAGCAAGGCTATTTGAAATTTTGGCTTTGATGCAAAGCATGGTTTTTTTCATTTTTTTAACCTATAAATTTTTGCTGCCCTGTCTAAAATAACTGGCTCAAATAGCTCTTTATCATAATTTTCTAAAACATAAAGTTGTATAAAAGTCGAGTTTAGCATGTTTTTATCAAGTAGCAAGTATTTGCCCTGATCTCGCATATATATCACATAAAATCCGCTAGTCATATCATAAAAATTTGAAGTAATTTGCAATTTTTCATTTTCGTCATATCTGCTTTCAAAATATCCGTCTAGCTCGATTTCTTCGCCATTTATAGTGATTGTTTTATGATCGTCAGAAAAGCTAATGATATGTTTTTTGATATATTCGTCTGAAAAAACTATAAAAAATGGGTCAGAATACTTCTTGCCTGTGTTTAGATCAAGATTGCTAAACTGCACTATCGTTGGGAAAATATCGAGCATACGCTCTGGTAAATAATAATAAATTTCACGAGTTTTTGGCGGAGTTTTGAAATTTTTATCATTTAGCAAAATCAAAAATTCATCAAGAGAATTTGATCCATATTCTTTTATCATTTGATTTAAGTTTGTGCCAAATTTTTCTTTAAAATTTCTTTGTGTGTATTCAACTTCTAGTCTTGCCATATTTGCCGAAGCATTTTGATCTTTAAACAAGGCAAAACTAACGGCATAATTATCTCGTCCAAGGTGTTTTCCGCCGTCTATAAGCGTTTTTACATCGCTATAATATCTCAAACCATAACCATAATCCCACCATGCCAAAACATAGTCTTCACGATCAGCAATTTTTTTGATTTTTTCTAAATTTTCAACTTCATTTGCGTAAAAAACGGTTGTTACTTGGTATTGTTTTATATGCATTATGGACGGATAGAGTGCTCCAAGAACGATAAGTGCGTAAATTGCCGAAAAAAAGCCGTTTTTTAGCTTGAAAAAATTTAGTAAAATGTATACAAAATATCCAAAACCCATTGCCATAATCGGCACGGCGTATATAGTAAATCTTAGTCCGCCTTTTAAAGCCATAAATCCAAGTGCTAACATGCCAAACGAAACTATAAAACTTTTATATTTATAACAAAAAAAGCCAAGTCCTACAAGCGAGCAGATAAAAACTATGACGCTAGAACTTATGCGTTCGCAAAAAATTTGTAAGTCTATCATGCTTGATTCTTGTATGGTTTGATTGACATTAAAATATCTAAAACTTGTATTTGCAAGCTCTGCACTGTCTCTAAATATATAAAATTTTAGTTGAAACCAGATAGGATTTAGCCCACCCATAATGGTAAATAGCAAGAAAGAAACAAAAAGTAAAGCAAAAGAAATTTTGATATTTAATTTATTTTTACTATATATCACATAAAAATACACAGCCAAAATGAGTAAAATTTTAAGATAAAAATTTAAACTCGCAATGCCAATAAGCATAAGTGCAAGAGTGAGATAATTTAGCGAATTTTTTCTGTCAAAAACTAAGGTGTAAAGTCCAAAAAGCAAGGTAGTAAGGCTAACAAGGGAAAAACCGCTCGTATACCACCAATTATAAAGCAAGACAAAAAGCGGTGCTATGATGATATCGAAAGGATTTTTTCGCTCCAAAACCCGAATCAAACCCCAAACGATAAAAACAGGAATTACCACGGTAAGCATATCTGTGTCAAAATACCCAGCCATGGTTCGGTTGTAGTAGCTATTTGCCACGCCAGCAAGCAAGGCAGCGGCAAAACCAGCTTTGGCTTGATTGTATTCAAAGGCGATTAGCAAAACTCCAACGCAAATGAGCGAACTTAAAAATACACTAAGATAAAGCATCACAAATTCTAGTTTTATACCCATATACTTGACTATCCAGTAAGTTAAGGTGCTAAGCGGATTGCCATAATAGCTCAAATCGTTTTCTTGATGAAAACCAGCCAACATATCCCTTGCACCCTCGGCAAAGGCGTATCCGTCATTTGTATTTATCATCAAAACGCCGTTGTTTATAAATATATCTCCTATATCATAAGCCCAATCAACCCAAAGAAACCTCGCCCCAACGCTAAACATAAACGCCATAAGTATCAACAAAGTTTTTTGTTTTGAAAGATGAAAATTCTCAAAAAAATGCATAAATTTAGTATAAAATTTGATCAATTTTTAACCTTTTTGTTAAATTTTTTATTTTAAA
>JAILCJ010000194.1 GCA_024680445.1 Campylobacter sp. | reverse complement strand
TGCTTTATCATTTAAAACATTTTGGAGAATAAAATGCATATAACAAATACGCTTGAATCGCTAAGCATAAAAACTAGCAATGATGCCCTATTTTGTGAACTTCGAAACATAATAAACAAAAATTTTACTAAAACTATCGCCAGTAAAGGCAAGATAATACTTTTTTATGAAGAAAACGAAATGCCTCAACGAAAATATCTTTTAAAATTTATAAAAAATCTTTATAAAAAAGAAGTTGGTAGCGAACTTGATATAAAATTTGCTATTTATAAGACCATAAAACTTAATTATGTCCAAGAAAACGCTCTTTCTAGCGTTGTTTTTGTGGATGTAAATTTTAGTGATGATGAAATCAAATTTAAAATTCCAAGCACTCATAAACTTTTTGCTTCTTATATATCTAGATGTTTAAAAGGCTCAAAATGTCGCTATGAAAACGGGATTTTGCACGCAAAGATAAATGACGCAAAAGATTTTGAAAGACTCGAACTTTTATTTTCTAAAAAAGAACACATGCGTTTGGTGGTTAATTTTAATGTTGATAATGCCAAATTTACAAGTTTCAAAAGTCGTTTTATGATAAAAAATACACCAAAATTTGCCACTAGGTATTGTGCATTAGCTTCTTTACTTGAAGATAATTTTACTATTTTAAATTGCAGCAAAGACAGCAGTTTTGAAGAGGTAAGAGAGAGTTATTTGATGCTTG
This sequence comes from Campylobacter sp., assembly GCA_024680445.1. Classification (GTDB taxonomy): domain Bacteria; phylum Campylobacterota; class Campylobacteria; order Campylobacterales; family Campylobacteraceae; genus Campylobacter_A. The sequence continues at coordinate 5,838 of JAILCJ010000194.1, read as the reverse complement.
TAAAGTGCTATCACCCAGATCGCCACGCTCAAAAATCAGAAAAAGTAAGAGCACATTACAGAGAATTTTTTGAAAAAATCCAAAATGCTTACGAGGGTTTAAAGCCGTTTTTTAAAGCCCAAGAAAACTTTGCTAGTGCGTAAAATTTAGCAATTTTATAGATACTACATAATCATTTTTTAAATTTGATGAGGATCATGGCTTCAAGATCCTCGTTTATATCGTTTTCATGCTTTTTAACTACGCTTCTGCAATTTTGTGTTTTTCACAATAGCCAGTCAAAAACAAGGTAAGCGCACCGTCGCCTGTTACATTACAAGCCGTTCCAAACGAATCTTGAAGTGCAAATATCGCAAGAAGCATTCCTACAAATGTGGCGGTTTGCTCAGGGGTCGCACCAAAATACACGCAAATTATCGACTCGACTATGCCTAGCGAAGCGACGACAGTGCCGCCAGGAACGCCCGGAGCACCCACGGCAAAAATGCCAAACAACAAAATAAATACCGCAAGCGTTGCTATGCTAGGATATGCCCCAAAAACCATGCCTGATACTATAAAAATAAAAAACATTTCAGTCAAAACCGAGCCGCAAAGGTGGATATTTGCAAAAAGAGGTATGCCAAATCCTATCAAATCTTTTCTTAGGACCGTGCTTTTTCTGGCGCATTCCAAAGCCACAGGCAAAGTTGCAGCCGATGACATGGTTCCTACGGCTGTAAGATAGGCTGGTCCATAGTGTTTTAAAACTTCGAGAGGGTTTTTTCCAGAGTAAATTCCAGCTACGCCATAAAGCACACCAAGCCAAATAAAATGCCCCAAAATTACGACAACAATGGCTATTAAAAATACGCTAAATTGAGAAATCGTTCCATTATATCCGAGTGTCGCAAAGGTAGTTCCGATGTAAAAAGGAAGTATAGGTATAACTATTTTTTTGACGATTGAAAGGACTATGTTTTGGAATTCTGCCAAAAGTTCGATAGTGCGTGTAGCCTTTGTCCATATGGCTGCAAGTCCGATGACTATGGATAAAACAAGGGCAGTCATGACAGGCATTATTTGCGGAATATCAAGCTTAAATATAGCTTCTGGAAGTTTTGCTTGGTTAGAGATATTAGCTATTTGAAGGTTTGGCACTATTTGAAACGCTGCAAAAGCCGACATGCTGGCTGCAAGTATCGATGAAAGATAAGCAATCACCAAAGCAATTCCTAGAAGTTTCCCGGCGTTTTGCCACATTTTTGTGATAGACGGACAGATAAAGCCTAGCACTATGAGCGGAACGCAAAAAGATACGAATTGTCCCATAAGTCTATGTGCGCAGACTATGATTTGCATAGTGTCATCTGCCACGCCAAATCCAGCGTTTTTGATACACCACACTCCTATAAAAGCCCCAACCACAATGCCAAGCAAAAGCTTAAAAGGCAAACTTTTAAAAAACGACATGTTTTTCTCCTTTATTTTTTGTTTAGCATATATGACAAAATTTTGTTATCTAGGATTTCAGAACAAGACTTTGACATATCGCAAACATTATTTATAGTGTCTTCTACATCCTCACAAACTATGCCCTCTGTTTTATTGACTCTTTTGTTATCCATCGCCAAATACGCTGCGTCAAATGCCGCTTCTAGGCTCGCATATATTTTTAGCGAGCAATCCGGCTTGGCTCCGTCGCATATCATGCCGGCGACTGTTCCCATCATGTTGTTTATGGTTCTTGCAATCGCATTATAATCCCCACCGAGCAAATAAGTTATCCCACAAGCCGCCCCTGTCGCTGCTATGGTGGCTCCGCAAAACGCAGACAAGGTTCCAAATTTGCTTTTTATTCTTATGCTACACAAATGAGCCAAACTCAAGGCTCTGAGTTTTACTTCTTTGCTTACTTTTAAGTCCTCGGCGACCGATAAAATGGGCATGGTTATGGTTATGCCTTGGTTTCCAGAGCCCGAATTTGCCACTACTGCAAACGGTGCCCCTACCATTCTAGCGTCCGAACCAGCAGTGGCCATCATGATGGCTTTGTTGATTATGCTTTTTTCTCTTCTGCCTGCTTCGATGTCTTTTTTGATTTCAGCCCCCACGGCTAGTCCGTAATTATGTTTGAGACCGGCTTCAGAGATGATAGTGTTGATTTTTTCTGCCTTTTTTATCATTTCGATAGGGTGATTGATAGGGTCGTATTCTTTGCTGGTGCAAAAATCATAAATTTTTTTAATCGTTAAAAACGATGCGATTTCTTCTAGTGAAAGAGCTCCGTTATTACTAGCTTTTGAATCGTTTTTTAGCTTTATTTCGTCATCGAGTGTCACTAAGACGACATTTGTGTGACTATCAGCGATAACTGCCCTTGATTTGTGATTTTTGCCGCTGACGGTAATATCGATATAAAGCACATTTGGCTCTTTTGATACATCGACTGTGATTTTTTTGTCAGTGACCATTTTATGGACTTTGACATAGGTTTCTTCGTCTATATCGTTATTGACATTAAGTTTGTTTTTGGGATCTCCGTGCAAAGCGCCTATGCCGGCTGCATAATCCACTCCGACATATTTTGTTTTTGGCAAGCCAGCAGCCATGGCGTTTTTTAAGATATTTTTGCTTGCAAGCACATCGATTTTTTCGACTTCGTCTCCTGCGTTGCGAAGCTCGGTTGCAGCGATACTCGCACAGTAGCTAACGGCTCCTGGTTCGGTGCAGCCTGTCGCATAAACAAGTTCTTGGTTTAAAATCTTTTCAAACATTTGACTATCGTTCATTTTGTATGTCTTCTTTTATCATTATTTTTGAGCATAGTATTTTAATTATTTTAGCTCAAGACAAGTTAAGAGGATTTTCTCTTACATATTTCAGTAAAATTTTCTTGCTTAAGCAATATAATTTCATACTCTTTTTTACTTCGCTTTATTTGTAAAATTTTCAATAAAAAGCGTAAAAAAAAATTATCTCTCTTTATGCCTTTGGACTTACTTAATCTACACTTAACATAAACCTAAATTTTCATTTTTTTAGCATATTTTCATGCATGTAATTACAAGCATATATTTATTTCGTTACTTAATATTAGAAAATTTCACAAATTTTTTCTAAAATTTTAAAGTATCATATGCTTATTTTCATTGATGATTTAACTTATCTTGAGTCAAAAATTTTACTCTGGATCGTCGCTGAATTCGTGGTTGATGAAAATTTGTATAAATTTATAGCTAAAAATTGCCGTGGCAAGGGCTAAAACTATGCTAGGTATAACGATATAAAGGCTACTGGCTTTGATTTCAAGGATATAACGCAAAATCCCGCTAACAAATACCACAAAAACGCTAAAAATGCCGATTTTTGGTATTTTCATTTCAAGTCCGCTGTGTCTGGTGCCTGCGATATTTAGCACCAAAAATATCATGCCAAACATAAAGCAAAGTGCGATTAGATGAAGGCTAGGAGTAAAAAAACCGCCCCCAAGCAAAGCAAAAGCGTAAATCACATAAGAAATCCCACCCAAAAATATGGTCGCATAATAGCTAAAAACATAGTATTTTCGCAAAAGCACGGTAAAATGCAGCTCTTTTAGCATAGCCAAAAACACAAGCCCCACGCCAAGTGCGATAAATCCGCTAACCTTTGGCATATCAAAAAGCAAACTCGCCATAAGCAAAGATAAAAATGTGATTTGTAGGTTCTTATACACGGCGTTTGGGATAAAAACAGGGTCTTTTAAAGTGCTGTCTTTTAGGGCTTCATAACCCAAAGCAACACTCACTCGAAAGCTAATAATCGCGATAGCAACGCAGTGCATGTGCAAAGAAATATCCAAAAATTTCTCATCACCGCCAAGCAAATACGCCATTTCAAAGCCGGCAAAGCCAAAAAGCACAGCTACAATGCTAAGGCTAGAATCGCTTTTATCAAGCCACGATAAATACGCCCCAAAAATCCCAAGACTAGCCCAAAATACAAAGATAAAAAACGCCGAAATTTGGGGGCTAAATGCCAAAAATAAAAGCGAAAAAACTAAGCAAACAAACAAAAATACGCCAAATTTGAAAGTGGATTTGGTGAAATTTAGCCAATCAGGCAAAGCTGTAAGCAAAAATGCCCCATAAATCGCTGCTGGGGCGAGATTTAAAAAGAAAAATTTATGAAAAAATACAAAATTATCGCTTGCAAAAAAACTTAAACAGCCAAGAAGCACAAAAACCATGCCAAGCACGGCAAAAGGTCGCATGGCGTGGCTAAAAAAGGTGCTAAATTTTTGATTTTGTCTTAAAAAATCTATCAAATTTGACATTTTTTAACGCCCTTTTACACGCTTTTCAAAACCAAACATCAAATCATCTAGGCAAAAAGTCTTTTTTGCACCCACCTTGACATACAAAAAATCAAGCTCTAAAATTTCAAGCATTTTTTTCCTTATGATTTAAAATTTTATTGATTTAAAAAATTTTTCGTTACTCGCCATCTAGCGGATCATCTACATAATCCACCTCGCTATACCCTGCATATAAAGTAATTTGGTGCTCTAAACCAGCGGGGATAAAATAAGTATCACCAGCCTTATACTCCACACTTTTGCCATTTGCACTAAATTTACAGCTACCACTTACCACTATCGTCCATTGTGCGGCGTGAGAGTGCAACGGAAATTCCACATCCTTACAGGTGCTAACAAAATAAACCGTGCCTGTGCTAGTGTGATCTACTCTAACTTCAAGTCCTTCTATGCCATAGTCTCTTCGTGGCATTTTTTCAGTGATAATCTCGTGAAAAAAATCTTTCATCTTACAGCTCCTAAAAAAAATTTGCAGATTTTATCTAAATTTTGCTTATTTTATCTAAATTTTGCTTATTCATAATACATTATCCCCTCAAAATGCCTTTTTACCACCATTTCTTCATACGCACTATCACGACTTTGCAAATTTTCATCAAGGCTTATACGTTTCGTGATATCCATGCCCTTTTTGCTTAAAAATAAAATTTCATGGCTAAGCCTAGCAGCCTCGAATCTATCGTGGGTTACAAGCAAAGCCGAGAGTTTTTTCTCATCTATTTTTTGGGCTAAAAGCGAAGCCAAAATATCACGCATATCACGGTCTAGCCCTACAAAAGGCTCATCAAGTAGCATTAAATCCGCCCCGCATAGATACGCCCTCATAAAAGCCACCCTTTTTGCCATGCCACCGCTTAGTTCGCCCGGGAATTTGCGTAAATCACTCTTTGCAAGTCCTAATTTTTCGCCAAGCGTGTAAATTTCATCAAATTTGGCATGTTTTGGCATACAAATTTTGATATTTTCATCAGCCCTTAGATAATCTAGTAGGCGATTTTCTTGGAACAAAAAAGAAATTTTGGCAAAATTTGATGAAATTTCGCCACGCTCACACTCTTCAAGTCCGCTAAGTAGCCGTAAAATCGTAGTTTTACCACAGCCACTGGGTCCAAAAAGAGTCTTAACCTCGCCAAGCTGTAAATTTAGGCTAAAATCACGCACGATTTTATCTTTGAGTATGGAGTATTCGACATTTTTAAGGCTTAGCATTATCTTCTCCATGGCATTAGCAAAATTTCAAGCGGTTTGATGATGAAATAATCAAGCAAAGCGATAAGTGCGATGATAAGCACCACATAAGCAAGGACATTTGTCGTATCAAGCATGACCCTGGCGTCGGCTATCCTAGCCCCTATGCCGTCGTTTGCACCCAAAAGTTCAGCCAAAACCACGACCTTGACCCCAAGCGAAAACGCCATAGACAAAGCCCCTAGCACAAAAGGCGTAAGAGCTGGGATATAAAGGTAGCGGATTTTTTTATTTAGCCCCAATTTATAGGC
>JAILCJ010000178.1 GCA_024680445.1 Campylobacter sp. | reverse complement strand
CAATTAATCGCACTTGAATCAAATAGACAAATTCCATTTGAAATAAAAAGAGTGTTTTATATATACGGTACACAAAAAAACATATCCAGAGGTAATCATTCGCATTATAAAACAAAACAATTTTTAATAGCTGTTAATGGTAGTTGCAAAGTTACATTAGATAATGGCAAAACAAAAGAAACTTTTGATTTAAACAATCCAAATTTGGGTTTATTTCAAGATGTATTAATATGGGGAAGTATGCATAATTTTAGTAAGGATTGTGTTTTACTTGTATTAGCTGATAAGTATTATGACGAAAGCGATTATATCAGGGATTATGATGAATTTTTAAAGGCGCTCAATGATACACCCACTAAGTGATGTCCAAAGCAAAAATATCGGCGAAAATACAAATATTTGGCAATATTGCGTTGTTTTAAAAAATGCAAAAATAGGAAGCAATTGCAATATAAATTTTAATGTTTTCATAGAAAACGATGTCAAAATAGGCAACAATGTAACCATAAAAAGTGGCGTTCAAATTTGGGATGGAATTTATATCGAAGATGATGTATTTGTAGGGCCAAATGTAACTTTTACAAATGATTTTATGCCACGAAGCAAACATTATAAAGAGCCTATCAAAACTACTTTACAAAAAGGCGCAAGCATAGGGGCAAATTCAACTATCGTTTGCGGAGTAAAAATAGGCAAATACGCCATGGTAGGCGCAGGTAGTGTAGTGACAAAAAACATAGGCGAGCAAGAATTATGGTATGGCAATCCAGCTAAATTTCACGGCTATGTCTGCAAATGCGGACAAAAATGCGATGAAAGTCTGGTTTGCAAAGAGTGTGCCAAAAAATAAATCATGGAGATATAAATGATACCCTTTTTAGATTTAAAAACACTAAACGCACAATATAGAGATGAGCTAGTGAGAGCTTGTGAGCGTGTGATAGACAGCGGTTGGTATGTCCAAGGCGAGGAATACAAAGCATTTGAGAGTGAATTTGCTAGTTTTTGTGGAAGCAAATTTTGCGTAGGCGTGGCAAATGGGCTAGATGCTTTGACTTTGATACTCAGAGCCTACAAAGAACTAGGCGCCATGAAAGACGGCGATGAGGTAATAGTTCCGGCAAACACCTATATAGCGTCTATTTTGGCTATATCGACTAATAATTTAACGCCGATTTTGGTAGAACCAAATTTGAACACCTATCTCATAGATCCTGATAAAATCGAAGAAAAAATCACTTCAAAAACAAAAGCTATTTTGCCTGTGCATTTATACGGGCAAGTCTGCGAAATGGATAAAATTTGGGCTATCGCCAAAAAACACGGTCTAAAAATCATCGAAGACTCCGCCCAAGCGCACGGAGCGTATTATGGCGAGAAAAAATGCGGAAATTTGGGCGATGCGAGTGGATTTAGCTTTTATCCGGGCAAAAATTTAGGAGCCTTAGGCGACGCAGGAGCAGTCACCACAAACGATGAAGAGCTTGCAAATGCGATAAGAGCGCTTTGCAATTACGGCAGTCATAAAAAATATGAAAACTTATATAAAGGCATAAATTCAAGGCTCGATGAAATGCAAGCCGCCATGCTAAGGGTGAAGCTTAGATATCTGGACAAAGAAAGTACCGCGCGCCGAGAAGTGGCGGATTTTTATATAAAAAACATAAAAAATCCAAATTTGACCTTGCCACTGGACGCCGATATGGATGTGAAAAACTACAAAGGCCATGTCTGGCATATATTTGCTGTGCGATGTGCCAAACGCGAAAAACTCCAAGCCTATCTTAGCGAGCATGGAGTGCAGACTTTGATACATTATCCTATACCGCCGCACAAACAAGTGGCTTACAAAGAGTGGAATAAGCAAAGCTATCCAATAAGTGAGCAAATTCATAGAGAGATTTTGAGTTTACCTATGAGTGGGGTTATGAGTAAAGAGCAAGTTATAAAAGTAGTAAATGCGATAAATGACTTTAATTAAAACATCTATCTTAACTGGAATCTCTACTGGCATAAAAGCTATATCGTTATTTCTCATAAATAAAATTATTGCTATATACATAGGTCCAAATGGTTTAGCGCTTGTTGGACAATTGCAAAATTTTATTGCTATGATTACAACTTTTTCAAACGGAGCGATTACTAGCGGTATTGTTAAATATACCGCCGAATTTAAAACAATGCAAGAAAAGGCTAAGATATTTAGCACTAGCATAGGCATTAGTTTGATCTGTTCTTTTATTTTGTCTTTAACCTTAATCATTTTTGCTAATTATTTTTCAAATTTGATATTGAAAACATATGAATATAGTAGTGTTTTTAGATTATTTGGTCTTACTATATTTTTATTTGCATTA
>JAILCJ010000125.1 GCA_024680445.1 Campylobacter sp. | reverse complement strand
GCAACTCCCTCGAATTTCATAAAATTTTATAGCTATGCTCGTAACTACAAGCAGACACTTGCTAGAAAAGAAAATCCTCTTAACTTGTCTTGAGCCTATTTAAATTTATACAAATTTGTTAGATTAAAAATATTTATTTTGGAGAATTAGGCAAAAAATTTGCAGAATTTTTCTAAATAGATTTTTAAATTTTTAGTTAAAATTTTCGCATGAATTCAAAGGAGAAAACATGCAAAATTTTACTTTTAATAATCCGGTTCGTATAGAATTTGGCGAGAACAAAGAGCAAAACATAGGCAAATATATGGCTGATTTTGGTGCAAAACGTGCCTTGATAGTCTATGGTAGCGAGCGTGTAAGGCAAAATGGACTTTTAGGCATAGCCCAAAAAAGTCTAAGAGAAAACGGCATAGAGTTTTGCGAACTTGGCGGAGTGCGTTCAAATCCGGTGCTAAGCAAGGTAAAAGAAGGCGTAAAAAAAGCCAAAGAATTTAAAGCCGATAGCGTGCTAGCCGTAGGTGGTGGCTCCGTGCTTGATAGCTCTAAGGCAATAGCTGCTGGGGCTTTATATGATGGGGATTGCTGGGATTTTTTCAAAGGCAAAAGTGCCAATAAGGCTTTGATGATATTTGATATCATAACTCTTGCAGCCACAGGTAGCGAGATGAACCGTGGAGCCGTCGTCACAAACGAGCAAACCCAAGAAAAATACGGCTGTGACGGGCGGGCTTTGTATCCAAAAGTCTCGGTGATAAATCCAAAACTTCAAGCAAGCGTGAGTGCTGATTATCTCGTGTATTCGGCAAGCGATATCATCGCACACTCGATCGAGGGCTATTTTACCGCCAAAATCCAGCCTGAAATCATAAATTTATACATAGAAGCAAATATCAAAACCGTTATGCGAACGACTGAAATTTTGCTTGCAAACCCTGATGATTACGCATCTCGTGGCGAGTTTGCGTGGGCTGCAACTATGGCACTAAACGGACTTACTTATGTAGGCACGGAAGGATACGCCTATCCAAATCACATGATAGAACACGCCATAAGTGCGGTGGTAGATTGTGCCCATGGTGCGGGGCTTAGCGTGGTAATGCCGGCGTGGATGAAGTGGTATAAAAAACAAAATGAAAAGCAATTTGCTCGTTTTGGGCGTGAAATTTTTGGGCTTGATAGTGGTGATGAAGCCATAGACGCCTTAAAATCGTGGTTTGATAAGATAAACTCGCCTACCAAGCTATCGCAAATCGGCGTAGATGAGAAAAATTTGAGCCAGATAATAGATTTGGCGAGTAAATACGCACCAGATTGGGGCATGAGTGAGTATGATAAAAAGGCGATTAGCGAAATTTTCGAGCTTATGAAATAATATTATCAAATTTGAAAGGATAAAAGATGTTAAATAAAATCATTTTTAGTGCCGTTTGTATGGCGGTTTTGGCAAGCTCTGGGGTGGCTGGTGAGCTAAAAATCACGCCAGAGCCACAAGCAAAGCAAATAAAGCTAGAAAACAAATGGGATAAGACCTTTAAACTAGCCCAAAATGTCGCCCACCAAAAGGTGCGTTTCATAAATCGCTTCGGCATTACCTTAGCTGGCGATTTATACTATCCTAAAAACATAAAAGATGGCGCAAAGCTACCAGCTATTGCTATTAGCGGACCTTTTGGTGCAGTCAAAGAACAATCCAGCGGACTATACGCAAACGAGCTTGCAAGTCGTGGATTTATCACCCTTGCCTTTGATCCTAGCTACACAGGCGAAAGCGATGGCGCAGGCGGCGTGCGAAATGTGGCAAGTCCTGACATAAATACAGAGGATTTTAGTGCGGCTGTGGATTTTTTGGCTTTGCAAAGCTTCGTGGATAGCGAAAAAATCGGCATTTTAGGCATATGTGGCTTTGGTGGCTTTGCGCTAAATGCCGCGGCTCTTGACACTCGCATAAAAGCCGTGGTAACTAGCACGATGTATGATATGACAAGGGTGAGTGCATACGGCTATAACGACACTATGGGCAAAAATGAGCGTGATGAGCTAAAAGCGACGCTAAACGCCAAACGTCTAGGCGATTTGCAAAGTGCGGACTTTGAGCGAGCGCCGGGTCTGCCTGATAAGCTTAGCGGTGATGAGCCAAAATTTGTGGCTGATTACTGGGCGTATTACAAAACCCCTCGCGGCTTTCACACACGTTCCATTAACTCAAACGACGGCTGGCACGCTACTTCGAGCCTGACGCTTATGAATAATAAGCTTTTAGCCTTTATAGACGAGATGAGCCAAGCTGCCCTTGTGATACACGGTGCAAACGCGCATTCGCTGTATTTTAGCAAGGACGCCTACGCTAAGCTAAAAGGGCAAAATAAGGAGCTTTTGATAGTGCCAAACGCCAATCACACGGATTTATACGACCAAAAGGACAAAATCCCCTTTGATAAAATCGAGAGCTTTTATAAGGCAAATTTGAAATGAAAAAGCTCGTTTTAGGGCTAGTTTTAGCCCTTTCTTGGCTGTTTGGGGGCGAGATGGTTTATTTAGAAATTAGTGGCAAAAACTTGCCAATCAGACTTGATGAGAGTGAATTTAGCTTAGATTTGCTTAGCAAACTCCCATTAAATCTAAATTTTAGCGACTATGCAAATAGCGAAAAAATCGCTTATTTACCGCAAAAACTAAGTGGCAACAAAGGCACAGAGAATTACGAGCCACAGGGTGAAAACGGCAAAGCCCAGAGTGAAAACTACGAGCCACAAAGGGGCGATTTGTTTTATTTCACCCCTTGGGGCAATGTGGGGATATTTTACGAAAAAGTCCCACCTCATCACGCTTTGGTGCGTTTGGGACGCCTTGTAAATTTAAGTGATTTAGAGCTTTTAAAAGCTAGGAAGGGCGAGTTTAAAGGGGTTTTGAGAAAATAAAATTTACCACCATTATTTTGCTTTTAACAAAATTGGGTAAAAATATTTACCCAATTACAAATTTTTATTTATCTTTATTTTCTCCTAATTTATATAAATAGTTATTTAATGCTTGTTTGAAATCGTTTGGTCTATCTATACTAGGTATAGGCGTTTTA
>JAILCJ010000124.1 GCA_024680445.1 Campylobacter sp. | reverse complement strand
TAATCCTCGTTTATTTTTTAATAATTTTTATCGTATTTTAATCTAATATGCATAAAATTTCAAGCATTTTATGCCGAAATTTTCGTATATTTAGCCATATTTTATTAAATTTTAGATATACTCCCAAGAGTAAATTTTAAGGATAAAAATGGAAGACAATCTACTAAATCAAAACCAAGACATTCAAAATGTTGATATTGAAGAGTCTATAAAAGCAAGCTATCTTGACTACTCTATGAGTGTCATCATCGGACGTGCCCTACCAGACGCTAGGGACGGACTAAAACCAGTTCACCGCAGAATTTTATATGCCATGCATAAACTCGGCGTTCGTGCCAGTTCAAAATATGTAAAATCCGCTCGTATCGTTGGTGATGTTATCGGTAAATACCACCCACACGGCGATACAGCCGTTTATGACGCCCTCGTTCGTATGGCTCAAAGCTTTTCTATGCGTTATCCAAGCGTAGACGGACAAGGAAACTTCGGCTCCATAGACGGCGATAGTGCTGCTGCGATGCGTTACACAGAAGCTAAAATGACAAAACTTAGCGAAGAAATTCTAAGCGATATAGAAAAAGAAACGGTTGATTTTATACCAAACTATGACGGCTCGGAAATGGAGCCAGCCGTTTTACCAAGCCGAATTCCAAATTTACTTTTAAATGGTTCAAGCGGTATCGCCGTTGGTATGGCGACAAATATCCCACCGCACAGCCTTGATGAGCTAATAGACGGCTTACTTTTAGTGCTTGATAACAAAGACGCCACTCTTGAAGAATTAATGACTTGTATAAAAGGCCCAGATTTCCCAACCGGTGGCATTATCTTTGGTAAAAAAGGCATTATCGAAGCATATAGAACCGGACGAGGTCGCATAAAAGTTAGAGCCAAAACCCATATAGAGAAAAAACCAAACAAAGATGTTATCGTTATCGATGAATTGCCTTATCAAACCAACAAAGCAAGACTCATAGAACAGATCGCCGAACTTGTAAAAGATAAGCAAATAGACGGCATTAGCGAAGTGCGTGATGAAAGCGACAGAGAGGGCATAAGGGTTGTTATAGAGCTAAAACGAGATGCGATGAGCGATATCGTGCTAAACAATCTTTTCAAATCAACCACCATGGAGGGCACTTTTGGCGTTATTATGCTCGCCATTGATAACAATGAACCAAAGGTCTTTAACCTAAAAGAACTGCTTGATTTATTCTTAAAACACAGAAAAACAGTCATCATACGCAGAACGATATTTGAACTAGAAAAAGCCAAGGCAAGAGCACATATCTTAGAAGGCTTAAAAATAGCACTTGATAACATAGACGCTGTTATAAATTTGATACGCAACAGTGCCGATACCGCAGTTGCTCGTGAAGCTTTGATGTCTAACTTTGGTCTTAGCGAACTTCAAGCCAACGCCATACTTGATATGCGACTTAGCAAGCTTACCAACCTCGGCCGTGACGAAATCGAAAGCGAACTAAAAAGCTTACTTGAAGAGATACAAAGACTTAGCCAAATCCTAAAAAGCGAAGTTTTACTTGAAAATATCATCAAAGACGAACTTTTAGAAGTCAAGAGCAAATTTAAAGTTCCACGCATTACAGAAATTGTCGATGACTACGACGATATCGATATCGAAGACTTGATACCAAATGAAAATATGGTCGTAACCATAACTCACCGTGGCTATATCAAACGTGTGCCAAGCAAGGCTTACGAAAAACAAAAACGAGGCGGCAAGGGCAAGGTTGCAGTTACGACTTATGATGATGACTTTATTGAGAGTTTCTTTACCAGCAACACCCATGACACGCTTATGTTTGTTACAGACCGCGGACAACTTTACTGGCTTAAAGTGTATAAAATTCCAGAAGGTAGCCGCACCGCAAAAGGCAAAGCAGTTGTCAATCTTCTACAACTTCAAGCCGATGAAAAAATCATGGCTATCATACCAACGACTGATTTTAGCGAAGGCAAATCCCTTGCATTTTTCACTAAAAACGGCATAGTCAAACGCACAAATCTAAGCGAATTTAAAAATATCCGCTCCGTTGGCGTTAGAGCTATTAGCCTTGATGAAAATGACGAGCTAGTTACAGCACTTATAGTTGAAAACAGCGACGAATTTATACCAAAAGAAGACGAAAACATACAAAATGGCGAAATTTTAGAACTTCAAGAAATTCAAAACGATGAAAACGAAAACATAGACGAAGCCAACCAAGATAGCGATGAAAAAATGCTATTTATCGTCACCCAAAAAGGCATGTGCCTTAAATTTAAACTTAGCAAAGTTCGCCAAATGGGTAGAACAGCACGTGGCGTAACCGGTATCAAATTTAAAGAACAAGGCGATGTGGTAGTCGGTGCCGCCGTTATAGAAAATAACGAACAAGAGATTTTAAGCATTTCTCAAAAAGGCATAGGCAAACGAACAACAGCGGACGAATACCGCTTAACAAATCGTGGCGGTAAAGGCGTTATCTGCATGAAACTAACCGCTCGTACAGGCGATCTTATCGGCGTTGTAATGGTGGATGAAGAAATGGATCTCATGGCATTGACTTCAAGCGGTAAGATGATAAGGGTCGATATGCAAAGCATACGCAAAGCAGGTCGTAACACAAGTGGCGTCATAGTCGTAAATGTAGACGGAGACGATGTTGTAAGCATAGCACGTGTACCAAAAGAAGAAAACGACGAAGACGAAAATTCAGAGCAATCCTTGCTCAACGAGTAAAATTTAAAGGCATAAAATGAAAAAGTTTTTTATGATTTTTTTAACGTTTTTCGCATTTTTAGGTTGTTCGTATAATGGTTTTAGTGCCGCAGCTCCAAACAAAACCGTTGTCGTCCAAAAGATAGACAAAGACGATATCCGTGAGGTTATGCGACAAGAAAAAATGATTTACGAGATAGACTCTGCCCCTGTGCATTTTAGTGCAACTGGCGAAGGTTTGGCACCCGAAAATGCCATTAGCTACTCACAAGCCGTAACACTAGCAAAACGAGCAGCCATAGCCGACGCCCAAGCCCAACTTGCCGGTCAGCTTTACGGAGTTAAGGTAAACGCCCAAGATACGGTTCGTGACGCCATGCTTCGCAACAGCAACATTACTACAAAAATTCGTGGACTTATCAAAAACGCAAGAGTAGTTCATGAAAGTTTTAAAAACGGACTTTATGTAGTCGATATGAGCCTTGAAGTAAGCAAAAAAACGTGGGAAGAAGTCTTTTCATACTAGGCTTTTTAGCCGTTTTTGCGTTTTGTTCGTCTGAATTTATCATCTCCGCCGAACTTAACGTAAAAAACGGCGTTTTACAAACGCAAAAAGTCTTTATCACCCCTTCAAAAATCAAATTTAATTCTGCAAATTTTTACTATTTTTGCGAAATACCAAACCCAAATTCCATACTTTCAGACTTGGAATTTACCAAAGTTTACAAAGATAAAATTTTAGATTGTTTTATAGGCAAAAACACACGCACAAAACAAAGTATCACAAAAAATGGCAATATTGTAACAAAACGCACACAACTTCGCATACTTCCAACACGGTTTATAATCGACTTTAAGCCAAATTCAGCTATCATCAGCGTATTAAATTATGGGACACAAAATGAAAATTCTTATCGTCGAAGATGACATAAATATGCGAAAATCATTTGAACTTGCTTATGGTGATTGCAAGGATCTTGAACTATTTTATGTCAAATCCGCCATTTTAGCCCTTAAAAAACTTCCAGAAATTTCACCAGACCTAATCATCACAGACATAAATATGCCCGGTATGGACGGCATAGAATTCATAAAAAAACTAGATAACAAATACGATATCATCGTAATAACCGGCAACGCCACTCTTGATAGAGCCATACAAAGCATTAGACTTGGCGTAAAGGACTTTTTAACCAAACCTTTTGATATGAATATGCTTTATGAACTCATCAAACGTATCCAAGCCGAAAATGACAAAATAAAAAGCATGCCTAAAAAAACTAAAAGCACAAAAAAAGCAGATCAAGACTTCACCCAAAGCTCCGACGCCCTTGAAAGGGCAAAGTCTATCGCTTTAAAAGCCGCAAAAACCGATGTAAATGTAATGATAATGGGCGAAAGTGGCGTAGGCAAAGAAGTTTTTGCAAAATTTATTCACAAAAATTCCGCCCGTGCAAAAGAACCTTTTGTAGCCATAAATATG
Organism: Campylobacter sp.; assembly: GCA_024680445.1. Taxonomy (GTDB): domain Bacteria; phylum Campylobacterota; class Campylobacteria; order Campylobacterales; family Campylobacteraceae; genus Campylobacter_A. The sequence continues at coordinate 3,077 of JAILCJ010000124.1, read as the reverse complement.
GCCGCCATACCTGAAAATCTCATAGAAAGCGAACTTTTTGGCTTTGAAAAAGGGGCATTTACAGACGCCACTTCGGCAAAAAAAGGTCTTTTTGAACTCGCAAATAAAGGCACGATTTTTCTTGACGAGATCGGCGAAATGCCACTTAGCTTGCAGCCAAAACTTTTGCGTATCTTGCAAGAAAGAGAAGTTTTTCGTCTAGGCTCTACCGCCAAACCGCTTAAAATCGATGTCAGAGTGCTTTGTGCTACAAATGCGGATCTTGAAAAATTAGTCGCAAACGGCGAATTTAGAGACGATCTTTACTACCGACTAAATACCATACCAGTGATTATACCACCGCTTAGAGAGCGAAAAGACGAGATTTTACCACTCGCAAACGAAACATTAAAAAAAGTTTGCGACGAATACGACTTAGGCGAGAAAAAATTTAGCAAACAAGCCCAAAATGAGCTTTTAAATTATGACTTTCCCGGCAACATAAGAGAGCTTATCTCTATCGTTCAAAGAGCCGCGATACTTAGCGAAGAAGTCGAGATTTCAGATAAGGATTTGTTTATAAAATCACGCAAAAAACAAGACCTTGACGAAAAGAAAAAAGAACTTTTCGTCCAAGTCATAAAAAGCGTAGAAGGCAACCTAAAAGAAGCCGCCGCCATACTAAATTTAAATGTAGAAGAAATAAAAAATCAAATGAAAATTTATGATATAAAGGAGTTTTAATGAGAAAATTTAACATAGCAGTTGTTGGTGCGACAGGTGCCGTTGGTGAAGAAATTTTCAAAGTTTTAGAAGAGTTTAATTTCCCAGTTGGCGAAGTTTTGCCACTTGCAAGTTCAAAAAGTGCCGGCACAAGCATAGAATTTATGGGTAAAAATCACATCGTAAAAGAGCTAACCAACGAAGTTTGGGACGAGCACGAAATAGATATCGCATTTTTTAGTGCCGGCGGTTCGGTTTCAGAAAAATTTGTCCCAGCAGCGGTGGCAAGCGGAGCCGTAGTCATCGATAACACTAGCCATTTTCGTATGCAAGAAAATGTCCCCCTCGTCGTGCCAGAGTGCAACCCCCAAGATATCGCACTTTACAAACAAACCGGCATTATCGCCAACCCAAACTGCTCGACTATACAAATGGTTCAACTTTTAAAACCGCTTGATGACGCTTTTAATATCGAACGCGTCGATGTTAGCACCTATCAAGCAGCCAGCGGAGCGGGCAAAGAGGGCATGGAGGAGCTAGTCCATCAAATGCAACAATTTTTCGCTTTCAAACTCGACGAATGCGAGCCAAAAGTCTTTGCACACCAACTTGCCTTAAATGTCATACCGCACATTGATGTATTTTTAGACAATGATTACACAAAAGAAGAAATGAAAATGGTAAACGAAACACGCAAAATTTTGCACCGCGATATCGAAGTTAGCGCAACTTGCGTAAGAGTGCCTGTGCTTAGAAGTCACAGCGAAGCCATCACCATAAGCTTCAAAAACGCCGTCGACGCACAAAAAGCAAGAGAGGTTCTAGCCAAAGCCCCTAGCGTCGTAGTCGTGGACGATCCTGCCAAAAAACAATACCCTATGCCTATCATTTCAAGCGACACAAACGAAACCTATGTCGGCAGAATCAGACGAGATGTTTACAGAGATAATGTCTTGCACATTTGGTGTTGTGCCGACCAAATCCGCGTTGGTGCCGCTACAAATGCCGTAAGAATCGCCCAAAAATGGATAAAACTACAAGACTAATCCCCCAAAATCCTAAGCTTTTTTGCTTAGGATTTTTTAAACTAAATATTTATCAAATTTGATTTTTTGCCACCCTGTGGATTTTTACTTTTTATCAAATTTGATGTTTTAAATTTGATTTTTTCAACCACCCTGTGGATTTTTACTTTTATCAAATTTGGTTTTGAAATTCATCAAATTTGCTTTGTAAATTTATCAAATTTGATATTTTAAATTTGATTATTTTTGCCACCCAGCGGATTTTTGCGTTATCAAATTTGATGTTTTAAATTTATCAAATTTGCTATCAAATTTGCTTTGTGAATTTATCAAATCCATAATATTTTATTTTGTCAATATGATATCTTATTTATCTAGTAAATTGCCTTTTATTAATTTAATGGTAAATAAGCTCCGTGTCCTTTTTTACTAATTATTTTTTTAAATTTTTTGTAACTGCTTGTTGGTGAAGAATTTACATACGCCTTTCCAGTTTCTTTGTCAATGTGAATTACGTAGTAAATAGTGGCACCTAATTTTGTATCGGCAGTGCAACCAATCATAGTTTTTTCAGTAAAACCACGTTCTTTTACATTGTCTATTTTCCAAGGGCGATAATTACGAAATGCTTCTAAGTCTTGCTCAAGAGTTGTTAGACTACTCGGATTCTTTTTCAATCCGGCAATTATTACATCTCTATCAGTGCATTTGTATTCTCTTGCTAAAACACTGGTAGATAAAATAGCTAATGTAGCCAAGCTTGTTACAAATATTTTTTTCATTGTTTATCCTTAATATTTTTACTATTATTTTTTTCAAAAATCCATTGCAAACAAAGAGCGATAAAATTTTTGATTTCAAATAAAACTCTCGTATTCTACCCCCCCCCCTTAAATTTTGCTTTTTTTTTACAAAACATCGTTTTTTCAGACATTTTTGCTATAAATTTTTTGCTAATTTTATGAATTTTTATCAAATTTGAAAGCACAAAGAGTAAGTAAAAAAAGCAAATTTGATAAATTTCAACCAAATTTGATAAACGCAAAAATCCGCAGGGTGTCGAAAATAAGTAAATTTAAAAAAGTAAAAATCCGCAGGGTGCCGAAATAATCAAATTTGATAAATTTCAAAGTCAAATTTAATGAATTTCAGTCAAATTTGATAAACGCAAAAATCCGCAGGGTGGCAAAAATAAGTAAATTTAAAAAAGTAAAAATCCACAGAGTGGCGAAAATAAGTAAATTTAAAAAAGTAAAAATCCACAGAGTAGCCAAAACAAACAAATTTGATAACTTTCAACCAAATTTGAAATTCAAGTGAGATTTTTACAAATTGTATTTTAAAAAGCCA
>JAILCJ010000079.1 GCA_024680445.1 Campylobacter sp. | reverse complement strand
ATTTAACCTTTTAATACCTATCAAATTTGATAGTATCAAAACAATTTTCAAACTCTTTTTTATATATAGATATAATTTTTTCTAAATTTTAACCTAAACAATTTTTCAACATTATTTAGCTAAAATCTTGACTAAAAATTTACATAAAAAGTTAGATATGCAAAATTTACTAGACAGTTTAAATCCATCACAAAAAGAGGCAGTTAAACATATAGACGGCCCTATGCTTATCCTTGCAGGTGCTGGCAGCGGTAAAACAAAAACTATCACCACTCGTCTAGCCTACCTTATCGGTGAAATCGGCATCGATCCGCACAACACACTTACGCTAACCTTTACAAACAAGGCAGCCAACGAAATGCGAAACCGTGCCTTAAACCTACTAAATAACAAGTCTTACGCGCCCCTACTTTGCACTTTTCACAAATTTGGACTCTTATTTTTAAAATTTTATATCGATAGACTAGGACGCAAAAACAACTTTGTTATCATCGATACAGACGATAAAAAACGTATCATAAAAAGTTTTGGCAGCAACATATCAACCTCTGCTCTTTCAAACGAAATTTCAAATCTCAAAAACTCTCTCATCGGCGTTGATGACGCTATCAACAATATAAATTTACCGGGTGAAAATCAAGGATATTTTGAAAAAGTAACTCAAATTTACAAACAATACGAAGAATACATCTTTGCAAACAATCTTGTTGATTTTGACGATTTGCTCGTGCTAACTTACAAAATTTTAGACTCAGACGAAAGCTTGGCAAAAGAAATTTCAAACCGCTACAAATACATAATGGTAGATGAGTATCAAGATACAAACGATTTGCAGTATAAACTCTTACGCAAACTCTGCACAACTCACGAGAATCTTTGTGTCGTTGGCGATGACGATCAAAGCATTTATGGTTGGCGTGGTGCAAGGATAGAAAATATTTTAAATTTTAAAGATCAGTTTAAAAACACCAAAATTATCCGTCTCGAAGAAAATTACCGCTCTACAAAACAAATTTTACAAGTAGCAAACGAACTAATAGACCATAACCGTGGCAGGCTTGGCAAAAAGCTCATTAGCATAAATGGCGACGGCGAAGAAGTCACTCTTATAGAAAGTAACGACGAAAGCACAGAAGCGGCAAAAATTTCAAAAGAAATAAAACAGCTTTTATCAAAGGGCGTAAATGCCGCCGATATAGCGATTTTATACCGCATAAATGCACTTTCACGCTCCCTTGAAGACGGTTTTGTAAAAGAAAAAATTCCATACAAAATGGTCGGTGGTTTAAAATTTTACGAAAGAGCCGAGATAAAGGATATCATCAGTTATCTAAGACTTATCATCAACGAACACGACGACTTTTCGCTAAAACGTATCATCAACCGCCCAAAACGCGGTCTTGGCAAAGTTAGTCTTGAAAAGCTTGAAAAATTCGCCTTTGAAAACAAAACATCACTTTTTGATGCTATCGTAAATATAAACGATAAAGACTTTGGTAACAAGATAAAAATCGCCCTGAACGACTTTACACAAGGCTTAAAAAAACTTCAAGAATTAGAAAATCTTTATGATCTCATAGACGAGTGTGAAAAAACTTTTGGTATCAAAGAATACTATAAAAGCCTACCAGACGGCGAAGAAAGAGTTGCAAATATAGATGAATTTTACGCCATGCTCAAAGATCAGATCAAACACGATCCAAGCTTTGATTTGGACGAATTTCTAAACGAACTAAGCCTTACAAGCGAACAAGACGGCATAAGCGGTGATGCGGTAAGCATAATGAGCGTGCATGCAAGCAAAGGGCTTGAATTTGATTACCTTTTTGTTATCGGGCTTGAAGAAGGCTTTTTCCCACTACTTGGCGATAGTAGCAATATAGAAGAAGAACGACGACTAGCTTATGTTGCCATAACCAGAGCAAAGAAAAAACTAGGACTAAGCTATGTAAATTCACGTTTTTATAAAGGTTCAAGATCAAGACTTGATAAATCAAGATTCTTAAACGAAGCAGGACTTAGCAGCGGCTCTTTGGTTATAGAAAAAAGCAACGAATACAAAAAGGGCGATTTGGTTAAACACAAAATTTTTGGTATCGGCAGAGTAACGGCCGTGGTTAAAATCAAAAAAGAATTTAAACTAAGTATAAATTTTGGCGGAAATGTGCGAGAAATAATGTCAAGTTTCGTCGAGCGAGCCGTATGAACGCGATTTTTGTCGCAAACAAACCAGCCGGGCTTAGCTCGAATCAATTTCTTAGCCATTTAAAACGCAAATACGGCGTAAAAAAAGCTGGTTATTCAGGCACCCTTGACCCTTTTGCCAGCGGTTCGCTCATAGTTGCTTTTGGGGATTTTACAAGATTTTTTCGCTTTCTTGACAAAACGCCTAAAACCTACACAGCTACCATGTGGCTAGGTGCTAGTAGCGATAGCTTAGATAACAAAAACATAAGCGAAGTAAAAAATATTTTGCCTTTTCACGAATCGGCTTTGCAAATCGCAAGAGAAAATTTACTTGGTGAGTTGGAATTTATCCCACCTAAATTTAGTGCCAAAAATATAAACGGCACAAGAGCTTACGAACTTGCCAAAAAAGGCATAGATTTTGAGCTAAAAAAGCAAAAAATGACGGTATATGATATGCAAATTTTGCACTACTGCCACCCATTTTTAAGCTTTAAAATTTCGCTTAGCGAAGGTGGTTATGTGCGATCATACGCTCAACTTTTTGCTAAAAAATTAGGTTTTGATGCCACACTTAGTGCACTTTGTAGATTAAGCGAAGGTAAATTTCGTTATGAAAACGAAAAATTTTTAAATCCGCTTGATGTGCTAAATTTAGAACAAAACCGCTATCTTGGCGATATTGGCGATATAATGAACGGCAAAAAACTTAATATCTTAGATTTTGAAAAGCAAAAAAAAGGAATTTATTTGATAAAATACGACAGATTTATAAGTATCATTGATATAGATGATGAAGTCAAATACTGTTTAAACAAGGTTGAAATATGCTAATACTATCGCGAAAAGAAAACGAAGAAATTCTACTTGGTAAAGACATAAAAGTCGTTGTCGTGGGCATAAACAAAGGTATAGTTAAACTTGGTATAGACGCTCCAAAAAATGTTATGGTTTTAAGAAGCGAACTTGCCGATGAGATAAAAGCGAAAAATGCCGAATCTAACACGGCTGTAAGCGATGCAAATTTATCAGAATTTTCACATCTTATCAAAAAATGAAATCCTACGCAAAGCTAAACATTAGCCTTAAAATAGTCGGCACTCGTGGTAATTATCACGAAATTTCATCAAGATTTATACGCTTTAACGAACTTTACGATGAAATTTTTTTTGAAAAAGCAGAAAATTTCAGCATAGAGTGCAAAGAAAATATCAAAGACAACATTATCTTAAAAGCCAAAAATGCACTTGAAAATGCTGGTTTTAAACAAGAAATAGACGATTTTTTCGGCTCACATAAAATACTCTTACGCAAAAACATCCCTATGGGTGCAGGACTTGGTGGCGGTAGCTCAAATGCCGCAACTTTTTTGCTAATAGCAAATGAAGAGCTAAATTTGAATTTAAGCAAAGAAAAACTTATGCAAATTGCCGCAAGCATAGGTGCTGATGTGCCTTTTTTTATAAGCGGTTTACCCTCTGCAAACATTAGTGGGATAGGTGAAGTGATAGAAGAATTTGATGATGAAGTGCCAAATTTGCAACTCATCACGCCAAATGTTTTTTGCTCCACGCCAGCAGTTTATGGCGAATTTAGAACAAATTTTATGTCTTGTATAAATCCAAATTTGGCAAAGCAAATGAGTAAAATGACTAGCAAAGAATTGCTTGAAAATTATAAAAATAGCGAGTTAAACGACCTTTACGCTCCTTGCTTAAAACTTTATGCAAAACTAAGCAATTTTAGCCAAAATTTTTTAAGCGGAAGCGGAAGCAGTTTTTTTAGGATCAAAAATGGGTAAAGACTTAGCAAAAAATAAAAAAGCCTTTCATGATTTTATCATACTTGAAAGTTTTGAAGCTGGGATAGTGCTAAAAGGTAGCGAAGTTAAGGCGTTAAGAGCAGGACGAGCAAACCTAAAAGATAGCTTTGTGCGTATCATAAAAGGCGAAATTTTCTTGCTAAACGCTCACATTTCTCATCTTGAAACCACGCACTCTGTTTTTCGTCCAGACGAAAGAGCGCCTCGCAAACTTTTAATGCATAAAAAGCAAATCGATAAACTTTTTGGCAGCGTTAGCAAGGACGGACTAACCATAGTTGCAACCAGCCTTTATCTAAATGATAAAAATATCGTCAAAGCCAGAATCGCCCTAGCTAAGGGTAAAAATTTGCACGATAAAAGAGAGGCTATCAAAAAAAGAGATGCCGACAAAGAAGCAAGAGCGGCACTTAAAAACTACAAATAAGGACAAAATATGAAAAAATTTTTAGTATTTTTTATAAGCATACTTTTTATTTTCGGCTGTAACGAAAATGTAAAACAAGCACAAGGCTTTAAAAATGGCGAAGAAATCGAGCTTGAAAGCGTATTTGGCAAAAAAATTGCCCTAGTTTATAAAAACGGCGGATTTGTACTAAAAAATGATGAAAAAAAGGTGCTAATGATAGATATTTTCGGCACTTTTTGCCAACCATGCCAAAGCGAAGCACCAAATATCATGGACTATCAAATTCAAAACAAAGACAAATTTATGCTAATCGCACTCACACATTATGAAGATACTACAAACGAACAAATTCAACAAAATTTTTCACAAAAATACAACGCTTTTTACTTCATATCTAACGACCAAAACAAAAATTCTCGTATAATAAATCAAATCGTGCATGATATAGGCTATAAAGACGAAGTCGCCTTGCCTTTTAAAGTTGTGTTAAAAAACTCAAAATACCAAAACCTAACTGATGTTGATAGCGATATTTTCGGAGTAAAATACTATCTTGGCGGAGTAAATATAACTCGTATGCGTGAGGATTTGGACAAAATTTACGCAAACAGCCAAATTTAGTGCAAATTTGGAATATTTTTTGCTTATAAAATGCAATTTTAAAAATGGAGTTTTTATATGTTCGTTCTTAATACCTACAAATCAAAACCGCTCGTAGAAACAGCGATGCTTTCACGCTCACAGCGACAAAAAATGATAGCTAGCAACATAGCAAACATAAACACGCCTTTTTACCGAGCAAGAGATATACGTTTTGAAGACGCCCTTATAAACAAAGCAAACGAAATGTATAAAGGCGAAAAAAGCAAAGAATTAAAACTTGCAAGAACAGACGGCGAACATATAGAAGCAGTAAAATTCCCACGAAGCAATGTTGGGGATATATTTTTTAGAGACGGACATATGGCTAGAAACGACGCAAATACCGTTGATCTAGACATAGAAACAACAGAAATGAGTAAAAATTTTACCATGCTAAGTGCTCTTGATAACGCTCACAAACGACAAGGTTCTATATTTTCAAGCGTTATAGAAGCAAGTGGCAAAATATAAGGATAAAAAATGGCGAATTATCTAAATGATTTTGATATAAGCGGTTACGGACTAAGTGCGCAACGTTTTCGCATGAATATTATAAGCTCAAATATCGCAAACGCCCACACCACACGCACAGCCGAGGGTGGCCCATATCGCCGTCAAGAAGTTGTGTTTAAGGCATTTGATTTCAACAAAGCATTAAATGACGAATTAAAAAAACAAAATAATATGCACGAATACGAAAATCCTATCGACGACCCAGACGCTCCACGTATACCTTATCCTAGCGTAATGGGCGTAGTTGTTGATAAAATAGTTCGTGATGATAAGGATTTTATGCTAAAATACGATCCAAGTCATCCAGACGCAAATGCACAAGGTTATGTCGCATATCCTAACATAAACCCTGTTATAGAGATGAGCGATCTCATCGAAGCAACAAGGGCATATCAAGCAAATGTTGCGGTTTTTGAAAGTGCAAAAAGTATCGCACAAAGTGCTATACAACTTATCGGAGGATCATCATCATGAGTAGCCAAATCGGTAGCATAGGCAGTATCGGTAATATAGGCAGTATCGAGCAAGAGCAAAAAAGCAAACAATCAAATTTAGATTTTGGTAGCATTTTAAACGACTCTTTAAAAGAATTAAATAAAGTCCAAGAAGACGCTGATAAAGCAGTTGCAGACCTTGCCACAGGTGAAGTTAAAGACTTACACCAAGCGGCATTAGCCATAGGAAAAGCAGAAACAAGCATGAAACTTATGCTTGAAATTCGCAATAAAGCCATTAGTGCGTATAAAGAAATCGCTAGAACTCAAATTTAATTTATGCAAAAAATTCAACCTAAAAAATCAAAAGTAACTTTTATATGTATGTTATTTACATTTTTTATTTTATTTTTTTTCTTTGTACTAGGTTATAATGTTACTAACGACAGAAAATTACCACGACTTATAACAAGCGATGAAAACACAGCCCTTCGCGGTTCTATCATCACAAAAGACGGTTTTAGCGTTGCTTATAGTCAAAAACTTTATAAAGCCATGCTTGATACAAGGAATCTCGATCCAAACAAAAAAGACCTTTTTATCAAGCTTTATTCGATTTACACAGGCGATAACCCAAAAAAAATCGCCAAGATCCTAAATAGCACAAAAGGACTTGTAACCCTATCTTATACCATAGACGCCAAAGAAGCGACTCACCTTAGACAACTCGCAAGAAGGCTATATCTTGATAAAGTTTTTATCCCTTACCGAGATAAATCCGATCTTGCTCGTCTTAGCGGTATGGATATAGTCGAAAGCGGACAAAACCGCACCTTTATCGCCAACGACGCCCTAACCCCTATCATAGGCTACACACGAAAAAAAGAAGAAAATAAAATCACCAAAGTAAGCGGTGCAAAAGGCATAGAACGAAGTTATGAAAGATTTTTAACACCCGCACAAGACGCTAAACTCATAGGACCAAGAGATGTTGGTAGCAACATAGTTTTAACAAGTGAATCAAATATCGCCAACAGAGTTGATGGTTACAATGTCATACTCTCTGTTCCACTAAAATTTCAAACCAAGTTAGAACAAATTCTTGATGCAAAACGTGATTTTTTACGTGCAGAAGAGATACTAATATGCGTCATGGAGAGCCAAACAGGTAAAATTTTAGCCCTTGCATCAAGTTCACGTTATAACCCTTCTCATATCAGAAAACAAGACTACCAAGCCTTAAATTCAACAGCCACAGAGTATGCTTACGAAATGGGCTCTGTGTTTAAGCCATTTATCTTTGCCACCTTGCTTACAGAAAAAAAAGTAAATCCTTTTGAACTTGTAAATACCTACAACGGACGCTATAAACTCGGCAAAAGAATCATCAAAGACACCCACCCAGAAAGATATATGGCAGCAGAAGACATCATTACTTATAGCTCAAATATCGGCATGATAGAACTCACAAAAAGAGTAAATGGGGTTCAAATTTACGATTCGCTAATGAAATTTGGTTTTTCACAAAAAACCGATATAGATATGCCTTACGAACAAGTCGGCATGATACCAACCATAAATAAATTAGACAGCATGACTTATAAAGCAACGGTTAGCTACGGCTACGGACTTACGGCTACTTTTATGCAACTTCTTAAAGCCTACAACGCCTTTAATAACAAAGGTGTGATGATGACACCGCATTTGGCTGAATATCTCGAACGAAACGGCAAAGTCGTGCAAGTGCCAGATATAAGCGAACCAAAACAGGCCATAAGCCCAGAAGTTGCCAAAGTAATGAAAAGAATTTTAATAAAAGTCGTCGAAAAAGGCACGGGTTCAAAGGCAAAAACTCCGGGCATAGAAGTCGGTGGAAAAACCGGCACTGCACACATCGCTTCTAAACGTTCTCGTGGCTATGGTAGCGTTTATAATGGCTCATTTTTTGGCTTTGCAAACGATGCACACGGACACAACTACACCATAGGCGTGCTTGCAAGAGAGCCAAAAAAACCATATTATTATTTTGGCGCACAAAGTGCCTTGCCAAGCTTCAAAGCTGCGGTTGATTTGCTGATAGAAGAAGGCTACCTTATACCTTCACCGGTAGAAGAACCGAAAAATAAGAAAAAATAATCTTTTCATTTAAATATCAAATTTGGTAAATTTTTAGGATAAAACATGAAAAATATCTTTGAAAATCTAAATTTTAATGATGAAAATGAAATTTTCGACGAATTTTTTAAACATAAAAATTTTAGAATAGAAAGAATTTTATCAAACGGACAAAGCTCACAATGGTACGACCAAGACGAAGACGAGTGGCTATGCTTGCTAAATGGTGAAGCTGAAATTTTATACGACGATGAAAGCAAAATCGCACTTACTCGCGGAGATAGCTTATACATAAAAGCACATAAAAAACACAAAGTCACTTACACCAGCAAAGAGTGCATTTGGCTTTGCGTTATTACTAAAAGCTCATAAACAATATCAAATTTGATAAAGTAAAAAGTTAAATACTATCAAAAGGCAAAAATTTATCTTTTGCCTTTTATAGATTTTACATCAAATTTAAAGCACACTAAGCAGGGCTTGGACAGGGTGTTTTGGCTTTTTGCCTTCAAAACGTCCGACTTGCGAACGGCACGAATATCCAGCACTTAGGCACATTTGTATATCTTTACCTTTTAGTTTTGCGCCCCAAGATGAATCATATATGGCCTTAGTTACTGCTTGATTTTTGCTTTCGTGTCCGAAAATTCCAGCCATACCGCAGCAACCGACCTTCAAAATCTCTAAATTTTGTCCGAAAAATTCAAAAATTTCTTGCCATTGTTTTGGACTATTTGGCATGGCGGTTTGCTCTTGACAATGCGGGAAAAGATACCAAGTTTTAGACTCTTTAAGCGAATTGTTTTTTAAAGTTATTTTGCCAGAATCTATAATGCTTTTTAGCCACTCATGAGAAGTTTGCACGAAAAAATCCCCTCTATCGTCGCCCAAAATTTCTTTATATTCATCACGATACGATAGCACAATAGCAGGGTCAACGCCAACCAAAGGCATGCCTAATTTTGCGACTTCATTTAGCATTTGAGCTTGATTTTTAGCCGTTCTTGCAAATTGATTTAAAAAGCCTTTGATATGTTGAGCCTTACCATTTGGTTTAAATGGCAAAAGTACCGGAGTAAAGCCGATTCTCGCACAAAATTTGACAAAATCCGCCACAACACAGGCATCATAATACGAAGTAAATGGGTCTTGAACTATCAAAACCATATTTGCCTTTTTTTCTTCGCTAAAAGTTTTAAGTTCTTCTAAACTATGATTCTTATAACCGGCTAATTGCTGTGAAAGTGTCGGAGTCGTAAGGGCTGGTAAGGCGGTAAGTCCGAGAGTTTTATCGACTATTTTTTGAGTAATTTTTGCTCCGGTTACAGCATTTAAAAGCCACGCTCCCTTTGCCATATAAGGTGCAAAAGTTTCAAGATTTGCGATAACATAGTCTTTAAGCGGTCTTTGATAACGCAAATGATAAAGGTAAAAAAACTTTGAACGAAAGCTTGGCACATCGATTTTTATAGGGCATTGACTAGCACAGGCTTTACACGCCAAACAGGTATCCATGGCGTCTTTTACCTCGTTTGAAAAATCATATTCGCCACGAATTTTAGCCAAAGTATTTGAAAATTTACTCACAAATTCGCTTAACTTTGGTTTGCTAGTGCGAAAATCTAGCATTTGCGGGCTAACCCCTTGGGCGTTCATGAGCCTTAACCACTCACGAACCAGACCTGCCCTGCCCTTTGGTGAGTGAATTCTGTTTCTTAAAACCTTCATGGACGGACACATGGCGTTATCAAGGTCATAATTAAAGCAAAGTCCGTTACCATTGCACTCCAAGGCGCCTTTAAAATTTATCTTACTTTCGTTTGGAATTTGTGCGTCATAATCGCTTCGCATTTTATCTGTGATAGCGTAAAGTTTGGCGTCCGAACCTTGCGGAGTGCAGATCTTGCCCGGATTTAGTCTATTGTTTGGATCAAATAAAAATTTGACATATCTTAGCGAATCCCAAAGTTTAGGCGTAAAAAATTTTTCGGCATAAAATGATCTAACACCTTTGCCATGTTCACCCCAAAGCAAACCGCCGTATTTTGCGGTAAGATCGGCAACACTATCAGATATTTTTTTGAAAAGCTTTTTTTGATTCTCATCGCAAAGATCGAGTATAGGTCGCACATGAAGCACGCCAGCATCGACGTGTCCAAACATGCCATACTCCAAAGCAAAACTATCCAAAAGTGCCCTAAATTCAGTAACATAATCAGCCAAATTTTGTGGCGGAACACAGGTGTCCTCGACAAAAGGCAAAGGTTTAGCACTGCCTTTTGTGTTACCAAGCAAACCAACTGCTTTTTTACGCATAGCATAAATTTTAGCGATATCATCGAGCTTTGTGCAAAGTTCATAACCTATGATATCATCTTGTTTTTGAGCGATTTTTTCATCAAGTTTTTTACACAACAAAGAAATTTTAGTCTGTATATCATCGCTTTCATCACCTGCAAATTCGACTATATTTAAACCCAAAATTTCTTCGGAATTTTCTTTTAACAAATCCTTGACCGAGTGCCAAATGATATCGCCTTTTGCAAGATTTAAAACACGCGAATCAATGGTTTCTACCGATAAAGCCTTGGCATCAAGCAAAAAAGGTGCATTGCGTAAGGCAGCGTCAAAAGATTTGTACTTGACATTTATAAGAGTACGAATTTTTGGTATCGGCGTAAGATCAAGCGTGGCTTCGCAAACAAAGGCCAAAGTGCCCTCAGAACCGGTAATGATACGAGTAAGATTAAACTCGCTCATATCTTTGTTAAAAACATTTTTTAAATCATATCCAGTCAAAAATCTATTTAAATTTGGTAAGTCATTTATGATCTGATCTCTATTTTGGCTACAAAGTTCGTAAATTTCTTTGTGAAGTTTTTTTGCCGTAGGGCTTAAATTTGATAAATTTTCATCAAAATTTTCTGTTTTTATCGCAGAAGTTTCTAAAATTTCTCCATTTAACAAAACCGCCTTGATAGCCAAAATATGATCCGAGGTTTTGCCGTATTTTAGCGAACCTTGACCAGAAGCGTCCGTGCTAATCATGCCCCCGATACAGGCTCGGTTGCTAGTTGAAAGCTCTGGTGCAAAAAACAATCCATAAGGCCGCAAAAAATCGTTTAACTCGTCTTTTACAACACCGGCTTGAACCTTTACACGGCGATTTTTTTCATCAAATTCTAAAATTTGATTCATGTGTCGTGAAAAGTCAATTATGATATTGTCATTTAAGGCTTGGGCATTTGTGCCTGTGCCTCCGCCCCTTGGCGTAAAACTTAAACTTTTAAATTTTTCTTCATTTGAAATTTTAGCAACAAGGGCGATATCGTCATTTAAACGCGGATATAAAATAGCTTGTGGCAAGTACTGATACACGCTATTATCGGTCGCCAAAGCAAGTCTGGCACTATAACTTGCGTCTATATCGCCTGAAAATTTCTGTGCCCTAAGCTCATCTAAAAATTCGCCAACTAAGCCATCAAGTGCCGGTATTTGCGATATTTGTGGTAACATTTACGCCCCCATAATTTTTTTTAACAAGAATAGCAAGTTTTAAACTCATAAGGCGTTGGTCTCGCCTCATAAGGCCAAACTTGAGTTTCAAATTTCAAGTGTTGATAATCCTCGATAAAGGCCGCTGACATGATAGGTTTTAAAAATTCATTATCCCTAATGAGTGCTTCTAGACTGCCACGAAGTGTGTGCGGAAGCTGTTCTATGCCACGTTCACGGATTTCATCAAGATGAAGTTTAAACAAGTTTTCATCCATAGGTCCAACCGGTTCATATTTGTGTTTAACGCCGTCAAGTCCAGCCATAAGCATGGCGGCAAATGCCAAATACGGATTTGCTGTGCTATCTGGGAAACGAACCTCGGCACGAACTGATTTTTCACCAGAACCATAAGGTATACGTATAGAAGCTGAACGGTTTTGGCTCGAATATGTAAGGATAGACGGTGCTTCAAAGCCCGGAATTAAGCGTTTATAGCTATTTGTGCTTGGATTTGTAAAGGCAGCAACACATCTTGCGTGTTTTAAGATACCGCCGATATACCAACGTGCAAAATCGCTTAGGTTAGCGTAATTGCCTTCACCGTAAAAAAGGTTTTTGCCGTCTTTCCAGACTGATTGGTGTACGTGCATACCGCTACCGTTATCGCCATAAAGTGGTTTTGGCATAAAAGTAGCTGTTTTGCCATTTAGGTGGGCGACCATTTTAACAACATATTTTAATTTTTGAACATTATCTGCCGCCTCGACAAGGGTATCAAATTTGACACCTATCTCGCCTTGACCTTGGGCAACTTCGTGATGACCTAGCATAACTTCAAGTCCAACTTGCTCTAAAACCTGCATGATCTCACCTCTAAGATCTGCCATAGAATCTATAGGTTGAACGCTTAGATAACCGCCTTTTTTTCGTGGGCGGTGTCCGGTGTTATAGTTATCTGCGGCATATCTACCATCGTTCCACTCGCCCTCTTCGCTATCTACTTCAAACAAAGCACAGTTTGGACTATCGACGATCTTAACATTATCAAAAACAAAAAATTCATTTTCTGGACCGAAAAATGCGACATCTCCCATGCCACTTTCTTTAACATAAGCCATGGCAAGTTTTGCGATAGAACGTGGGCATTTTTCATAAGTTCGACCCTTATAAATATCGTAAATATCGGCAAAAACAACGGCTGTAACATCGGCTGTGAAAGGATCTAAAAAGGCACTTGTTGCGTCTGGTTTCATCATCATATCACTTTTATCTATAGGTTGCCAACCGCCAAGTGAGCTCGCATCCATAGGGATTCCACTTATAAAATGATCTCTTTCAACAAATTTTATATTGTAGCTAATGCTATGCCAAACTCCGTTCATGTCGGTGAAACGAAAATCAACAAATTTCACTTCGTTTTCTTTACAAAAAGAAAAAAATTCATCGACACTATTTACAAATTTTCCCATTTTTTTACTCCTTAATTTTTTAAATTTTTGTATTCTATCATAATTTTTTATATTTAAGTTAAAATTTATAAAAAAATCTTACTTATTTTAAAATTTTACTTTAATTCTCTGTCTATTTTCAAAATAAACAGCCTGAGTATAGCCAAGATCCTTAGCGATTTTCTCGCAAATTTCACCATTTAAACCAACTTGTTGCGGAGAGTGAGCGTCCGAACCAAAAGTAATGTCTATATCAAGCTCTTTCATTAACTCTAAAATTTGCAAACTTGGATACTGCTCGCCTATGGGTTTTCTAAAACCGGCTGAATTTATCTCCATAACCAAATTTGCTTTTTTTATGGCTTCTAGGGCTGGTTTTGCCAAAATTCTAATGTCAGTTTTTGGCAAAAATTTAAAAAGTTTTAACAAATCAAAATGCCCAACTATATCAAATTTGCCACTTTTTGCAAGGGCGGTTTCGCACTCAAAATAAAGCCGATAAATCTCGTCTATGTCTTTGTTTTGGTATTCGCCTATGAATTCTGGATTGTCAAAACCCCAAGTGCCGATAAAATGCACCGAACCTATCAAATGATCAACTTTTGCGTTTAAAACCCTATCGTCCATATAACCTTGCAAAAAATCAACCTCATATCCAAGAGTTATTTTTATATCCTTTTCATATCGCTTACGTGCCGAAATTACAGCGTTTTCATAGTCTTTCATTTGAGCAAAACTCATACGATATTTTTCGTCAAAATTCATAGGATTGTGGTCGCTAAAACCAAAAATTTGAGTTTTATTTTCTATGGCTTTTTGTATGTATTCATCTATCGTTCCGCTTGCGTGGTTACACAAAACGGTGTGATTGTGTAAATCAACTTTCATCTCTTACCCTAAATTTTTGGCAGATTTTATCAAAAAATTGCTGATTTTTAGGTTTTATGTATCAAATTTGAAAAAAAATGTAAAAATTTTTTAAATTTTATGATTTTTATAAAAATTAACTCAAATTCTACTTTGCTAAAAAGTGTTTTTTTTGCTAAAATCTTGCAAAAACTAAGGCAAAATTTGCAAAGCATAGATCAAATTTACCAAACTCAAATCGAAATAAAAAAATCAAATTTCATAGCTTATTTATGTCCTTTTTCAGAATTTAAAAATTACTTAGACACTTTAAAAAACGAGCATCCAAAAGCAACTCATATAGTTTGGGCTTATAGAATGCTAAATGAATATGAGCAAATAGTAGAAAACCAAAATGATGACGGCGAACCAAAAGGTACAAGTGGTCTGCCTTCATTAAATGCCTTACGTGGTGCCAAACTTATAAATACAGTCGTTTTTGTTGTTCGGTATTTTGGCGGTATCAAGCTTGGAACTGGGGGTTTGGTAAGAGCATATTCTTCGGCGGTTAATGCCGTGATAAACGAAGCAAAACTTATCAAATTTGAACTAAAAAGTGAGTGCGTCTTTTTTACACCATTTTCGCTTTTATCAAGATTTGAACACTTTTTTCAAACACAAAATTTAGAATTTACACGCAAATTTACAGAAAACGGAGCAATTTGGATGGCAAATTTTAATAAAAATGAGTTTTTAAATTTTAACGAATTTGCTAAAACATATTGTCAAGATTTTTATGATTTTGATGAAATTTCAAAACTTAATAACAGCACAATTTTAGCTTTTCCTTTATTTGCAAAACAAGTTCTTTACAATTATTAACAATCCTTATTTTATTGTATAAAATTTATATTCTTAAACAATAACAAACTATTTAATATCATTTTTCCTTTTTGATATTTTCAAACTCACTAGCCAAAAATTCGCCCGTGTATGAGCCGGTTTTTTTGTAATTTTTAGCTATGTCTTTGACCTTACCGCAAGCGATGATTTTGCCACCACCTGCTCCGCCTTCTGGTCCCATATCTATAACATAATCGCAGTTTTTTATGATATCAAGATTGTGTTCTATCACCAAAACGGTATTGCCAAGATCTACAAGGTGATGAAGCACCTTAACAAGCCTTTCAACATCGGCAAAATGAAGCCCTGTCGTAGGTTCATCAAGGATATAAAGAGTGTTGCCTGTATCTGTACGAGAAAGTTCTTTGGCTAGTTTAACCCTTTGTGCCTCGCCTCCACTTAGCATGGTTGCGTTTTGCCCCAAACTAATGTAACCAAGCCCTACATCTTGGAGAGTCCTAAGCTTTTGAGCTATCTTTGGCACCGCCTTAAAAAACTCTACCGCCTCGTCTATACTCATGTTTAACACATCGGCTATCGACTTGCCTTTATACAAAATTTCAAGGGTTTGTTCGTTGTATCTTGTGCCATTACAAGCGTCGCAAACTACCATGATATCGGGCAAAAAGTGCATTTCTATCTTTATTTCGCCGTCCCCTTGGCATTTTTCGCAACGCCCACCCTTGACATTAAAGCTAAAACGCCCTATTTTGTAGCCTCTTAATTTAGCTTCTTTTGTTTGAGCAAACAAGGCTCGTATCTCGTCCATTACGCCTGTATATGTTGCAGGATTTGAACGAGGAGTCCTGCCAATAGGGCTTTGATCTAGATAAATAACCTTATCGAGATTTTCAAGACCTTTTAGATTCACGCCCGGCACTTTTTTTACTTTTCTTGCATGGTTTAGTGCTTCTTGGGCTTGTGGCAAGAGACTTAAAAGCACCAAAGAACTCTTACCAGAGCCTGAAACTCCGGTGATAGCAACCAAATTTCTAAGCGGGAATTTTGCTTTTAAATTTGAAATATTATTAATATTTACATTTGAAATTTCAAGCCATTTTTCTTGTTTGCGATTTTTTTGATAATCAATCAGCTTTTCTCCGCTTAGATACTGTGCCGTCGCGGTTTTAGAGCTAAGAAGTTTTGAAGTATCACCCGCAAAAACCACTTCTCCGCCAAATTTACCAGCGCCCGGCCCTATATCCACGACAAAATCAGCTTGTTCTATGGTTTTTTTATCGTGTTCGACCACGATAACGGAATTTCCTTTGACTTGCAAATTTCTAAGCGTTTTTATGAGTTTTAAGGTATCTCTTTCATGCAAACCTATGCTAGGCTCATCAAGCACATACATAACTCCGCTAAGTCCTGAACCTATCTGACTTGCGATGCGAATTCTTTGGGCTTCGCCACCACTTATGGTTCTGGCGTCTCTGCCAAGGCTAAGATAGCCAAGTCCGACATCATATAAAAAGAAAAGTCTTTCATTTATCTCTTTTAATATAGGCGTTGCTATGGCTTTTTCTTGCGGATTTAGGTAGGCAAAATTTTTCTCATTTGAAAAAAATTGCGTGCATTTTTCTATACTCATATCAAGCACATCACCTATGCCAAGAGAGGCAACTTTTACGCTTAAAGACTGCTGTTTTAGGCGATGAGCACCGCATTTATCGCATGGTTTTTCGCTCATATATTCATCAAAATCTTTATAATCTTTAAGCAAATTATATGAAAAAGCAACCGCCCCTTCAAATTTACGCATTATTTTATGCTTTTTCCAAAAAAACTCTATTTCGCTTGCATTACCGTAAAGCACCAACCTTTTGCTATCATCATCGAGTTCGCCAAAAGCTATTTTGCTATCTATACCATTTTGTTCGCAAAAAGCAAGTAAAAATTTGTAGTAATAGCTCATGTTGTAGCCGTAAAGTAGCCTTATGGCACCGCCTTGTATGCTTTTACTTTCGTCTATGATCTTACTCATGTCAAGGGTGTAGCGAATCCCTAGTCCATCGCAATCCTCACACGCACCCTTTGGGCTGTTAAAACTAAAAGATAGCGGTTCAAGCGGAGTAAACGAGATCTTACAATCAAAACACGCCATGTGTTCGCTGTAATGGATAAAATCCTCGCTTAACCCTAGTTCACTAGCGTTTATTATCTCGACCTCAACCTCACCAAAACTTTCATTTAATGCCTTTTCAACATCTTGTGCAAGTCTGGCTTTGTTTTCATCATTTATAACAAGTCTGTCTATAACTACTTTTATAGTGTGTTTTTTGGTTTTTGAAAGTTGTATTTCTTCATCAAGCCTTACCATAACGCCGTCTATCATCGCCCTTACAAAGCCTTTTTGACGCAAATTTTCTATAAGATCTGCCCAAGTGCCCTTTTTTTCTCTGACAAGGGGAGCTAAAAGGACTAATTTAGCGTTATTTGGTAGCTTTGAAATTTCAGAAATGATATCTTGAGCACTCATTTTTGAGATGACTTTACCGCATTTATGGCAATGCTGAACGCCGATTCTTGCGTAAAGCAAACGCAAATAATCATAAATTTCTGTTATCGTGCCAACGGTTGAACGTGGATTTTTTGAAGTGCTTTTTTGATCTATCGCGATGGCTGGGGTAAGACCATCTATCTTATCTACATCCGGCTTGCCAACCTTGTCTAAAAACTGCCTTGCATAAGATGAAAGACTTTCTATATATCTTCTTTGTCCCTCGGCAAAAAGAGTATCAAAAGCAAGGGTACTTTTACCAGATCCGCTAAGACCGGTAAAAACTACAAGTTTATTTTTAGGAATTTCTAGATTTATATTTTTTAGATTGTGCTCTCTAGCACCTGTAATTTTTATAGTATCGTTCATAAAATTTGCCTTAAAAATTTAAAAGCTTAATTTTACACAAAATGCCTTTAAAAAGCTTATAAATTTAGTGACGATTTTCGGCTTTAAAATTTAAATAAAAAGTTAAAATTTGTGATTTTTGTTACAAATTCTTTTCTTTTGTTTAAAAAAATTTAAAATTAGGTAAATAAGCTTTAATTTCTTATGTATTTTTGATAAAATCTATATAATTTTTTAGTGAAAGGATAGAAATGGAAAATCCGAATATTCCTTTGGATAGACGAACCAACAGAGTAGAACTCATCGGCCTTTTGGCTGGTATAATTCTAGCTATTGTGGTTTATTACATGATGCCAGCTGATGCAGGTGAAATTGCAAAAGCCGCCGCCGATGGTAAAGAACTAAATGTTGACGCCCTACCTATAGTGGCAGCCATTGCTGTATTGATGGGCGTCTGGTGGATGACAGAAGCCATAGCCTTGCCTGCAACTGCTTTATTGCCTATTGTGCTTTTCCCTATGCTTAGTGTTTGCGACTTTAAAGCAGCCGCTTCGCCTTACGCTTCAAGTACAATTTACCTTTTCATGGGTGGTTTTGTCTTGGCTTTATCCATGCAAAAGTGGAATTTGCACACCAGAATTGCGTTAAATATAGTCGCCTTTGTTGGTACAAGTCCAAGGCGTTTGGTTGCTGGTTTTATGATAGCAACAGGCTTTTTGTCAATGTGGGTTAGCAATACCGCAACTGCGATAATGATGCTACCAGTCGGACTTAGCGTCTTGCACCTTGTTGACAATCTCACCAAACACAAAAACACAAATGTTTTAAAATCTGAAATCAAATATGTAAATGAAATTTCCAGAAAAGGTACTCAAGGCGGTTTCATGAATACCGTCTTTCACAAAGGCCGTGATATAGTCGAAGAAGTTAAAGAAAAAACAAGTGCATATAGCTCAAATTTTGGCGTTTCTTTAATGCTTGGTATAGCCTACTCTGCTTCTATCGGTTCGGTTGGCACCATCATCGGCACACCACCAAACACCCTTTTGGTCGCCTTTATGCGTGACCAAATGAAGATAGAAATCGGCTTTTTCCAATGGATGCTAGTCGGCGTTCCTCTTGCTGTCATGATGATGATAGCATGCTGGGCACTTTTAACCTATATACTTTTCCCACCTGAAATAAGCGAAATTCCAAACGGCGAAACAGTTATCAAACAAGAAATGGATAAACTCGGACCTATTTCACGACCAGAAGCCATGGTTGGTATAATCTTCATTTTAGCCGCCGCTAGCTGGATAGGACTAAGTTTTGTTCTAAAAGCCTTTGGTATAAAAAACGGAGCCTTAGACACCATAATCGCAATGAGCGTTGCTGTCTTGCTCTTTATCTTGCCTGCAAATAACAACGGCGAAAGACTTATAGACTGGGATACGGCTAAAAAATTGCCTTGGGATATACTCATGCTCTTTGGTGGTGGTTTGTCTTTGTCGGATCAATTTAGATCAACCGGACTATCACTTTGGATAGGACATCAGGTTTCATCACTAGAATTTATGCCAATAGCCGTCATCATACTCATAGTTACAGCCATGGTTATTTTCTTAACAGAAATCACCTCAAATACTGCAACCGCAGCGGCATTTTTACCAGTCATCGCTGGTGTTGCCACCGGACTTAAATACACAGGCAACAATGTCTTGCTCTTTACCGTACCTGTCGCACTTGCTGCAACTTGCGCCTTCATGCTACCTGTTGCTACACCGCCAAATGCGATCGCTTACGGCTCTGGCTATGTCAAGTTAAATTCGATGATAAAAACTGGAGTTTGGCTAAACTTGCTAGGTATAGTGCTTATCACCCTTGTAACACTATTCTTGCTAACAACGGTTTTCGGACTTAGCTACTAAATTTGATTAATTCGGATTTTAAAAATCCGAATTTAACTTATATTTATTTAGCTTGCAAATTCATCTTTGCAAGCTAAAATATTTTACTGCATTAATTTACTTGTAAAATTTTAAACTAACAAAATATTTTGAAATGCAATTTTATTTTACAGCCAACAAAGACAAAATTTGCTCTTCGCTTATGATTTTTGTATCAAATTTGACAACTTTGGCTTTTTGATTCTCAAAACTATCAAATATCCCATTTAAGCCTTGCAAGACAGATAGATCAATATTTTTATCAAGGTATAAATTTTTAAATTCTCTTGGATCTTTTAAAGCAAAAAGCATAAAAAACCAAGCTATACAAACAATAGAACAAAAACTTGCTAGCTCGAAAATACCATAGTTATGCAAAACATATCCGCCAAGAATTCCGCCCACAAAACTACCAAAATACCCAAAAGCGTTAAAAAGCCCCAAAGCTCCACCTTTTTGATTTTGCCTTACAAATTTTGTCGCACAAGACTGCATTATGGGCTCATGTAAATTAAAACCGACAAAAAATAGCACCACAGCAAAGATAAAAAATCCAAGTGAAGCACTCAAAGCAAAAATGCTATAAGTAAGTATAAAAAGCCCTACTCCAAAAAGTAAAATCGCCTTACTAAGCCCCTTTGCATCGCCCAAAAATCCACCAAGTCCCATGGCTATAAAACCAAAAACAGTGCTAAAAGCATAAACCTGCCACAAATTTTCTTTTAAAAAGCCAAGTTCATGAACCAAAACCAGCGGAATAGCCAAAAATGCGATGCTAGTAAGCATTTTTTGTATCAAATTTGTAATTGAGATTATCATAAAATTCTTTTGAAATAAAAACTTTTTAAAAGCAATTTTTTGAGCCAAATTTAATACTTTTGGTTCGCTAGAAACGGCTGTATAAAGCAAAATGATACAAAAAAAACTAAGTGCTCCACTAAGATAAAAAAGTCCGCCAAGCCCCCATTTTTGGCTTAAAATCGGACTTAAAATCATAGAAAGCGAAAAGGCAAGCCCTATAAAAACCCCCATTATAGCCATGGCTTTTGAGCGATTTTCTTCACTGGTAAAATCGCTTATCATCGCTGTTGCAACCGCACCTATCGCACCCATGCCTTGAAGCAAACGCCCAAAAATCATAGTATAAATATCAACGCTATTTGCACAAATCAAACTTCCAATGATGAAAATTACCAAACCTATCGTTATGGTTTTTTTACGCCCAATTTTATCTGAAAGCGTGCCAAAAGGTATTTGAAAAATCATTTGAGTTATGGCATAACCACCAAGCAAAACGCCGACTAAAAATTCATTTGCACCGTCCAAATTTAAAGCATATAAGCTTAGAACCGGCAAAACTATAAAAATGCCAAAAAATCTATTTCCAACGATAAAACTTAATGGCAAAATATTTTTTAACATAAGATTTTCCTTTGCAAAAAAGGCGTATATTTTAACATAAGCTTTATAAATTTGACGATTTTTTAGATAAAATAGCGTCCAAAATTTTCAAAAAGGTCAAAAAATGAAAATCATCCTAGCCACTTCAAACCAAGATAAGGTAAACGAGATAAGAGGGATTTTAAAAGGCCATGATATCTACGCACAAAGCGAAATACTCGGTAAATTTGAGATAATAGAAGACGGCACAAGCTTTGCACAAAATGCCCTTATAAAAGCCAAAACTGTATATGAAAAACTTTGTGAAAAAGGGCTTGAAAATGAATTTATAAGCCTTAGCGATGATAGCGGAATAAGTGTCGATGCGCTCGGTGGTAAACCCGGAATTTATTCAGCCAGATTTAGCGGAGCCGAGGCGACAGACGCTAGCAACAGAGCTAAATTAAAAACGGAGCTAAATGCTTTAAATTTGCACGAATCAAAGGCATTTTATACAGCCTGTATCGCAATGGCTAGTAAATTTGGTTGTTATACCACTCATGGCTTTATGCACGGAGTTGCGATAGATCAAGAACGCGGCGATAACGGCTTTGGCTATGATTTTATGTTTATACCGCAAGGTTTTAACAAAACAGTCGGAGAGCTATCCCCTAGCATAAAAGAAAAAATTTCTCACCGCTATAAAGCTTTACAACTTGCCAAAGTGGTGCTTGATTTTTTAAGTCAGAAATTTTAATAATTTATTTGAGTAAATTAGGCTATTTTAAAACTATAAAATTTCATTATTATTTGATATAAACTATCGAGTTTTTTAAAATTTAAAGACTTGTGACTTTATTTTGAATATTTCAAAAACTTAGAAATTAATAATTTTTTAAAAAAACTTTATATTTTATCTTTTTTGTTTCTTTAATTAAAAAATAGCAAAATATGAAATTTTGCAGTTGC
>JAILCJ010000009.1 GCA_024680445.1 Campylobacter sp. | reverse complement strand
TTTAAGGATAGAAAAATCAGCATTTTTGGCGAAAAAATCTTGCGTTGCGATAGGGAACTAATCTCGCTTTTGCTTTATAATCTTTGCCAAAACGCCCTAAAATACAGCGACGATGAGGTGATAATAAAGCTAAGCAAAAGTGGAATTTTTGTGCGTGATTTTGGCGTGGGTTTTGATAAAAATGAGAAAAATTTGCTCTTTAAGAAATTTTACAAATCCTCCAAATTTAAGCACAGCGGTTCGCTTGGCTTTGGGCTATGGGCTTGCAATCAAATTTGCAAAATGCATGATTTTAAACTCCTAGCCAACTCCACCCCCAAAGGCACCACCTTTGGGGTAGTGTGCTAGGTTGTGTAAATCGCCAAACAAACTTTACTCCAAAAAAATAGTAAATTTATATAAATTCGCAAGGATAAATTTTTAAAGTAAAAATAGCTTTTAAAAATTTGTCCTATGCTTATCTTGCCTTTAAATTCCAAAAATGATATTATTATGTTTTAAAACATTATGAAAGGTAACATAATGAAAGAAAACATAATAAAATTTGTAAATAGAACTAGCGAATTAAAAGCCCTAAATAATGAATACAAAAAATCTGGTGCTAGATTTGCAGTGATTTATGGCAGGCGAAGAGTAGGCAAAACCGCCCTTATAAGCGAGTTTATCAAAGATAAAAAAAGCCTATATTTTTACGCAACAAGTGGTGCCGATATGGCTGATAGCCTTGGCAAAGCCCTAGCTAACGTTCTTGGCTTGGCTTACGCCGATAAGTTAAAATTTGATAATTTTAGCGACGTTTTCGAGCTATTAAACACAGCAAAGCTTGATACCAAGCTAATCATCGCCATAGATGAGTTTCAAAACCTAGCCCTAAATGATAAAAATTTCGCTAGCGAATTTGCTAAAATTTATGACACTATAATCGCCAAGCACAATGTATTTTTGATAATCTGTGGCTCCGTGCTATCTATGTTGCACTCTCTCGCACTTAGCTACGACGCCCCACTTTACGGTAGACGCAACTTAAATTTACACATCAAATCCCTTGGTTTTATGCACATCAAAGAGTTTTTGCCTAGCATTGATAAAGCTACGCAAATGCTCGTGTATTCATCATTTGGCACGGTGCCAAAGTATTTGCAAAGCTACGAGCAAGACAAGGATTTTTGGCAAAATATAACGGATAATATCTTAAATAAAAGCTCTTATCTTTACGCCGAAGGGCAGTTTTTGTTAAACACCGAAATATACGAGCCTGCAAGCTATTTTGCCATACTAGAAGCGATATCAAAAGGCAACAGCAAAATAGGCTCTATCGCAAGTGCACTTGGCGTAAATTCCACCTACCTTAGCAGATATTTAGCTAGACTAATAGAGCTAGATTTGATACGCAAAGAAGTGCCGATAACCGAAACAAACCCCCTAAAATCCAAGCTAGGACGCTATAAAATCAGTGATAATTATTTGGCTTTTTGGTTTTATTATGTGTATAAAAATTACTCATTTTTGGAGATTGAAAACACTCAGGCCGTAATTGATGAAATAAGGGCAAATTTCAATGATAAATTTGTTAGCTTTTGCTTCGAAGATGCCGTGCGTGAGATGATAGTAAATGACCCTAGTTTGATAGGCTTTAAACCCCAAAAAATCGGCAGATGGTGGGATAATAAAAGCGAGATTGATCTAATAGCCTTTGATGAGCAAAATATCTGCTTTATAGAGTGTAAATGGCAAAATAACGTAAACGAACAAAGCGTTTTAAACGCCTTGCAAGCAAAATCCGCCCATTTAATAAATGGCAAAAAGCCAAGCTACAAGCTATTTAGCAAAGAGTGGTATTTAAATTAGCTTATATAAATTGTTTCTAAAAAGTTTCTAAGTCTTGTTAAATTTCTCTTGCGATTTTAAATCAAGGAGAAAAAATGCAAAGAAGAAGTGTCTTGAAATTAGGCGGTTTAGGTGTGATGAGTGGGTTTTTTGCTAACCCTTTAATGGCTTTGGAAAATAAGCCTTTGCTTGGTTTTAGCCAAATCCCTATCAGCATAGATGATGATTTTAAGGTGCCAGCTGGATATAGCGCAAAAGTGCTTATCAAATGGGGCGATAAGATGTTTAGCGAGGCAAAAGAATTTGATGAAAACAAAAATATGAGCGATGAGTATGTAAAAAACGCAAATCTAGTCTTTGGCGATGATGCTGATGGACAAAAATACTTCGCTATCAACGACAAAGAGGGCTTACTCGTGGTAAATAACGAATATGTAAATCCAGAGCTTATGTTTGCTCACCAAGGCGAGCAAATCTCAGCAAACGATGTCAAATACCAACAAAACAGCCTAGGAGTAAGCGTAATCAAGGTCAAAAAAGAAGGCGGATTTTATAAATTTGAAATAGACAACAAATACAATCGCCGTATCAATATGAACACCCCTATGCTAATCACCGGCGAGGCAAAGGGCGATGAGGCGATGAAAACTGCTGCTGACCCAAAGGGCGAGCTAGTATATGGCACCCTAAACAACTGCGGCTGCGGCAAAACTCCATGGGGGACTTATCTAACATGCGAAGAAAATTTCGATGATTTTTTTGGCTGTAAAGATAAGGATTTTGCCCCAAATAAAAGCTACGCAAGATACGGTATAAAGGCAAAAGGCGATGTGTATGAGTGGCATAAATTTGATGATAGATTTGATTATAAAGCTACGCCAAATGAAGCAAACCGCTTTGGCTGGGTGGTATAAATCGACCCGTTTGAGCCAAACTCCACCCCTAAAAAACGCACCGCCCTAGGTAGATTCAAGCACGAAAACTGCGAAATAGTCGTGGATAAATTTGATAATGTGGTAGCTTATAGTGGCGATGATGAAAACAACGAATTTGTGTATAAATTTGTAGCCAAAAACAAATTTGATAGAACAAATCCAAAAGCAAATGCCGATATTTTGGAGTATGGCACGCTTTATGTGGCTAAATTTAATGGAGAGTTTGGCGATTTTAAGGGCGATTTGGAGTGGGTCGAGCTTAGCCTTGATAAGCATGGCTTAGATAAGGCTTTTAAATCCCAAGCAGATATTTTAATACGCACCAGAGAAGCCGCCACCATGGTAGGAGCTACGCCAATGGATAGGTGCGAGTGGATTCGCAAAGACCCAAATAGCGAGTTTTTGTATGCGACTTTTACGAATAACAAAGTGCGAGAGAGCGTAGATGCAGCCAACCCAAGGGCCAAAAATATTTACGGACAAATTTTGAAATTTAGCCCAAAAAATGGAGATCATACCAGCCGTGAGTTTGTGTGGGATACCTTTGTGCTTGCTGGCAATCCAGCCCTAAAAAGCGGACTTGAAAAAGGTAGCAACAATATAAATGTAAATAATATGTTCAATTCCCCTGATGGCCTAGCCTTTGACAATGCTGGGCGAGTGTGGATAGCAACCGATGGCGACTACTCAAACAAGGGCGATTATGAGGGCATGGGCAACAACCAGCTTTTGTGTGCCGACCCTTATAGTGGCGAGATTAGACGCTTTGCTACTGGGCCTGTGGCGTGCGAGCTAACAGGCATTGAGTTTGATGATGAGTGCAAAACTATGTTTATTAGCGTCCAACACCCAGGCGAAGGGCTAAAAGGCTCACATTGGCCAGAAGGCGAGAATAAAACCCCAAAATCAGCCGTGATAATGATAACAAAAGATGACGGCAGCGTGATAGGCTCTTAACTAAGAAAATTATGCAAAAATGCACTAAACGGAATTTAGCCTCTTAAAAGTAAGCAAATGAAAATTTCACTCCAAAAAGGGCATAATGTGATTTTAGGGGCTAAATCAAGGGCGGAATTTATAGAATAATTTTAATACGCAAAAATTTCTTGGAGTGAAATTTTATAAAGTTGGCTTAATGGCAAATTTTTGCCGTGTATTTGAGCTAACATATAAAGCTTACAGCAAAGTTATAAACTACTCCAAGAAATTTAGCTATTTGCAAATTTAAACAGCAAATTTACCACGACTTAAATTAGGTTTGTATATTTATATTTGGCAAATAAAAGCCGTCTTTGGTATTGTAAGCTATTTTTAAATCCAAATCTTTTACATTATCCCAGCCGCCAGCTGCTATTAAAATATCGATATTTTGCTTAGCATACTCATAGGCTGCGCCCTTGTAGTCGTTTTTTATTTTTTCATCTTTGCTGATGCCATCTTTTATGAGTTGCATTAAATCATCGCCACTGCTTGATATAAAACTGCCATTTTCTACTCTAAAATCTCTTAAATCTACATTGGCAAAATTCTTAGCACTTTCAAATGCCCTAAACTTTGCAATACTTGCATTATCAAGGTTATTTCGCTCTAAATTGAGCGTATAATAAAAGGCATTTTTAGCATTTGTATCACGAGATAAAAGCTGTTCTATCGCCCTAGTTTTAGCATTTTGCTCGCCGTCTAATAACACATTTGTTTTTATATTATCACTCATATCGTAAGGATTGAAACTAATAAGCAAAGAGCTATCTTTAATATCTACTAAATTATTCATAAGCTTGGCAAATTGAGATGAAATACCATCATGACGCTCTTTTTGCACCCTTGTGTCATATTCTTTCCAATTTTCTTGGCTATAATCGCTGCGTGGGTCGTTAATAGGATTATGCGGCACGCCAAACATTGCCATATGCAAATCGTTTTCAAACATAGCGTAAGCTTGCGGATTTTCCCATCTATCGGTATAAATCATACCACGCCCAAAATATTTTTGCCCTAAATATTCACGCAAATCACCTTCGTTGCTAAATTGTTCTCTAAGACTGCTTGCATAATCATTTAGCCCTAATTGCAATCTCCTGCTAGCTCCGCTATAACCAGCGTTTGGGTCTTGTGCGTTTGATGAGAGTTTATCTTTATTATACGCTATTTCACGCACTCTGTGATAATCCGTTACGCTTTCTACATTGTTTTTATATTTTACGCCATAGTAGTTATAATAGCCAATTTGTGCCATTTTATCCCCTGTTTATAGTTTTTATTAAATCGGCATTTAATGTATTTTTTTTGAATCAAAGCATTTCAAGAAAAAGTAGTAAATACAAAATTTAGGCTCAAAACAAGTTAAAAAGTTTTAAAGGATTTTTAACTTATTGTGTCTAATTTTACAAATTGATTGAAAATATCAAGATAATTTTAAATTTAAAAT
>JAILCJ010000145.1 GCA_024680445.1 Campylobacter sp. | reverse complement strand
AAAAATACCTTTTTTTAAAAATCATGGAGAAAAATTTGAGCGAATTTTTTATCAATTTATCACTACAAAACGGCACTCAGGTGCTTAAATTTGGTGGTGAGCTAAGCTATAAAAATGCCAAAATTTTAAATCACAATTTACAAAAAATAAAATGGTCTCGTAAAAAAATTGTATTTGATTTTACTCAATTAAAGCGAATTGATTACGCTGTTGCTGTTGTTTTACAAAAATTTATCAGCCATAAAAAAGTTAGCGTAAAAAATCAAAATGACAAAATAAAAGCAATTTTTTCTATGGTAAATGACGATAAAATCAACCTTAACTATAAAATACAAAGCGAAAAAGCAAATCTACTAGCCAGACTTGGTAAGAAAATCGTCGAAGGTTTTAGCAATGTTTTTGTTTTTTCAAATTTTATAGGTGAATTTTTGGTTAAAATTTTTAATCTTTTTAAAAATCCACTAAAAATGCGTTTTCGAGAACTTAGCAATTATATAAAAGATGTTGGCGTAAATGCCATATTTATCGTGTCTTTAACCGCATTTTTGATAGGTATAGTCCTTGCCTATCTTGGTTCGTCTATGCTTCAAAATTTCGGAGCAAGCATTTTTATAGTTGAAATCATGGGTATCTTGACCTTGCGAGAAGTAGCACCTCTTATCACCGCTATCGTTATAGCTGGACGTTCGGCGTCAAGTTTTACAGCACAAATTGGTGCTATGAAGCTAAGTGAAGAGATAGATGCGATGAAAACCATGGGTTTTGACCCTTTTTATTTTTTGGTTTTACCACGAGTTATAGCCATGATGCTTTGCGTTCCGCTTGTAATTTTCATAGCCGATGCCGTAAGCGTTTTTGGACAAATGTTAGTTTGTGAAAACTTGCTTGATATCACATTTTCAAGTTATCTAAGCCGTTTTCGTGAAATGGTTGAGCTTAGGCATTTTGCAGTCGGCATGATAAAGGCTCCGTTTTTTGGTGCGGTTATCGCCATGATAGGATGTATGCGTGGTTTTGAGGTCAGTCAAGATTCACAAAGACTTGGCTCTTTGACAACACTAAGCGTTGTAAATGCGATATTTTGGGTCATTGCACTCGATGCATTTTTTGCGATAGCCTTTATGTGGATGAAAATATGAGCGAAAATTTAATCATACAAGGCATAGATGTTAGCACGAGTTATTCGGGGCGAGTAATGCACGATAAGGTTTCGTGGAGCGTTAAAGAGGGCGAGATTTATGGCTTTTTGGGCGGTAGTGGTAGCGGTAAAACTACGCTTTTAAAAACCATGCTTTATCTTAAAGAACCAGATGAGGGCAAAATTTTGTTTGATGGCGTTGATATGTGGGCTGCAAACAGCGAACAAAAAGCACAAATCAAGCAAAAAAGCTCTGTAATGTTTCAATTTGGCGCACTTTATACCGCCATGAACGTGCTTGATAATGTCGGTGTTTTGCTTAGTGAGTATTCGAGTTTTAGTAAAAGACAAATAGATGAAATTTCAATGTTTTGGATACAAAAAGTAGGTCTTAAACCAGATGTTGCGACCTTATATCCAAGTGAACTTAGTGGCGGTATGAAAAAACGCGTTGCCTTGGCTAGGGCTTTGGCTTTAAGTCCTAAACTTTTATTTTTGGACGAACCAAATAGCGGACTTGATCCCATGAGTTCTAGGGCAATGGACGAGTTGGTGCAAAATTTGCGTGAAACCTTGGGCATAAGCGTTATAATGGTTACGCACGATATAGACAGCATTTTTGATATATTAGATAGATTTTTGATAATAGAAAACCAAAAAATAGCTTTTGAAGGCAGTCTAGGCGAATTAGAAAAAGCCGAGTATAACCCGCTCGAAGAGCTATTTAAAACAAGGAAAAGATAGTGGAAAATAGAAATTCTTACACCATAGTTGGGCTATTTTTTATAATTTGTGTGGCCTTGCTTGCCATATTTTTGTGGTGGATGGATAGTGCAAACCCTAGTAAAATGGGTAAAAAAGCCTACTACATACATACCAGCGAATTGCCTTCTGGCGTAAATGTTGATGCAAATGTCAAATTTATAGGCATAAATGTTGGTAGCGTTAGCAAAATCGATTTTATCGAAAACAATATGATAGAAATTACCCTAAAAATTAGAGACGATATAGACATTAAAGAAGACAGCGTTGCAGAAATTGACTTACACCCTATTAGCGGTATAGCTTCTATAAATATCACCAAAGGTACTGAAATTAGCCGTAGCATAAGCTTTGATGAACATCCGCTAATCCCGCTTGAAGAAAGCATAATTTCTAAACTAAAAGATCAAGCAAACGAATTTGGCGAAAAGATAAGTTCTGTTCTTGATAGCATAAATACCTTGCTTTCGAGCGAAAATACAACTAATTTAACACAAACCTTAAAGCACATACAAAATTTTGCAGGTTCGCTTGCGAGTGATGAAAATTCCAAAAATTTCAATGAACTTTTAAGGAATTTAAATAATTTCAGTGCAGGTCTTGAAAAAATAGATAAAAAAGAGATAGCAAAGCTTAGCAAAAACGCAAATTTACTCTTAGAAAATACTAATAAAATGGTAGTAAATTTGAATAAAAGCGTAAATGGTTTTGGTGCGTTAAGCAAGAGTTTGCAAGCTAAAATCGATAGCGGAGAATACGACATCAAAAACAGTATAGCTCCACTTTTAAACGAAGCAAACAATGCCGTAGAAAGTTTTTCAAAAACGCTTAGAGAATTTCGTGCGGCTATGAATAGACTAGAAGACAATCCTTACGAATTTTTCTTTAAAGACACATCAGGAGAGTAAAATATGAAATTTTTAATACTATTTTTAGCCTTATTTTTTAGTGCTTGTTCGCTAAAAACATCGGTAAAACAAGCCGATATGTATGAGATTTATTACAGCAAAAAACAATGCCTTAGCCAAAACCAAATTCGAAAAAATATCTATATACAAAATGTCATTGCCCTTGATTTGGTGGATAAAAAAGATATTTTGATAGTTGCCGAAAACAATAAAATTCGCTATCTTACAGACGCCAAATTTGTTGCATTTCCAAGCGAAATGATATATAAAGCCATAGTCAAAGGCGCTTATGCAAACTGCGGTGTA
The DNA here is from genome assembly GCA_024680445.1 of Campylobacter sp. Taxonomy (GTDB): domain Bacteria; phylum Campylobacterota; class Campylobacteria; order Campylobacterales; family Campylobacteraceae; genus Campylobacter_A. The sequence continues at coordinate 7,315 of JAILCJ010000145.1, read as the reverse complement.
AAGCCGATTTTTTCACCAAGTTCTAGCGATTTGCGACTTAAAGTAAATGTAGTTTCGCTTCAAATTCGTGGTGATAAAGCTGAAGTTACCCTTGCTTATGATCTTTTTAGCCTTGAAAAAAGCGTAAATTCTGGTCTTATACATAAAGAAGTTTTTTGCCCAGATCCAAGTTCAAAAACTATATTTGATAGCTTAAATAAAAGCGTAAATTTGGCGATAGATGAGCTATTAAATGCGATAATTTAATTTTGTAAAAGCACATTTTGTTATAATTTGCACTTTACGGAGAGAGTATGAAGGAAATTTTAATCATTGCACAAGGTCAATTAGCAAGAAGTTTTGTTAAAAGGCTTTATACTGCACGTTCAAATTTGCACCATTACACTATTATCTCACAAGACAGCGAAATTTTACAAAATCAAAATTTAAGCGATAGTTTTACCTTTCACAACTTTGACGCAACAAGTTTTTCTAAGCTAAAAGCCGTTGCTAGCGAGATTTTTAGCCAGTATATGATAATAATTCAAGATTTGCAAACCAGTTTGGTTGTCTATGAAAATTTACGAAAAATCAGCCTAAAAACAAATATCGTTATGCTTAGTCTTTGGCATTTGCCAAGTCAGTTTGATACAGATAAACACCTTGAAATAGTCGATACTCGCTCTATCATAGCTTCTCACTTTGTCGCCCAGTTGCCAGATATGCCAGCATACGCTGATAACATCGGTCTTGGTAGCGGAGAAATCATAGAAGTAAAAGTGCCTATCGGTAGTTCGTATATGTATAGACACCTTATAAATATCAAACAAAAAAGGTGGCGAATCGCCTTGATATATCGAGGTGGCAAGATCATCATGCCAAGACCAGAGGTCATGATTTGTCCAAACGATAGTCTTATCATAGTTGGCGAACCAAATGTCGTGCAAAGAATTTTTAGAAATATCAAACGCGAACCGGGTCAGTTTCCTAGCCCATTTGGCAGCAATATCTTTGTATTTATCGATATGCACTGCATGGATAAACAAAGGGTGGCAAAACTCATAGAAGATTCACTTTTTGTGCATGAAAATTTAAATAACAAACGTATTATTTTTATGGTTGTAAATCCTACTTTGGGTGAAAATTTAGAAAAATTAAAAGAAATTACGCAAATAAAAGGCGTAAATGTCATGTTTGATTATTTTTCATACAAAGACGAAAATCTCAAAGCCCAAATCGCAAGTAACGATGTGGGGCTAATCATCTGCGACAATAAATACTTTTTCAAAAACAAAATTTTGCTTTACGAATTAAAAATTCCGGTTTTAAAACTTGGCAATTCAAATTTTGCCGAGGTAAAACAAGGCGTGATTTTAAGCGACGGCAAAGAAAATATCGAGAATCAGTCGGCTGTTATCATGGACTTTTCAGCCCAACTAGACATGGAGATAAGGCTTTACTTTTTTGCTAAAAACAATGATGATATGGCACTTGAAGAGCATTTTGAAAATTTAAACGAACTTTTTGAAAAGCGTATAAAAATTCAAAACTGCAAAGACATAAATCCACTTATTCGCCTAAGCGGAGAAGAAAATTTACTTCAATTTATCGCTTTTAGCGAATTTATCGCAAAGGGTGGTGGCGTGGCTTTATCAACAAATTTGACAAAACATTTCAAAAAATTAAGTCAAAATTCCCAACTTTTCGTTCCACTTGGAGCACAGTAAAGGCAAAAAATGCAAATAAATTTAGAGCTTAAACAAGACAGCTACAAAGTTTATATCAACGAACTTGATTTGCTAGATATCAAGGGCAAGGTGGCTATCGTATCCAATCCAAAAGTAAGCGGTTTGTGGCTTGGATATTTTCTTAGTAAATTAAAATGCGATGAGCTTTATATACTCACTATCCCAGACGGCGAAGAGTATAAAAATTTAAGCTCTATCGAACAAATTTTAGAGCAACTTTTCACCAGCAAACTTGACAGAAGCTCCACTTTAATAGCCCTTGGTGGCGGAGTTATAAGCGATATGGTTGGTTTTGCTGCTAGCATTTATCAAAGAGGGATAAATTTCATAAACATACCTACAACGCTTTTGGCACAAGTTGATGCGAGTGTTGGCGGTAAAACGGGCGTAAATAACAAATTTGGTAAAAATTTGCTCGGTGCTTTTTATCAACCAAAGGCGGTTTATTGTGAATCTAAATTTTTAAAAACCTTGCCAAAAAGGGAGTTTAACGCTGGTATCGCCGAGATGATAAAAATGGCTATCATGTTTGATAAACAAATGTTTGAAGATATAAAAAATTTGCAAAGTGACGATAATGACGCACTTGCAAAGCTCATATACAAAGCCATTAGCATAAAAGCCGATGTTGTAAAGCAAGACGAAAAAGAAAAAGGGCTAAGGGCGGTTTTAAACTACGGGCACACCTTTGCTCATGTGATAGAAAATGAAACAAATTATAAGATATATTTGCACGGAGAAGCCGTAGCTATCGGTATGGTTATGGCAAATGCCCTTGCTGTGGAGCTTGGACTTTTAAGCCGTGAAGAAAGCGAAAGCATAAAGACGCTTTTAAACAAATTTGATTTACCAACTACATATAAAATAGCCGATGAAAACGCATTTTATCAAGCATTTTTCTTGGATAAAAAAAGTCAAAACAATCAGATAAAATTTATTTTGACAAATAAAAAAATAGGCTCAAATATCATCAAAAGTGATATTTCAAAAGACATAGTTTTAAAAATATTAAGAGAGTTTAAATGAGATTTTTAGCCATAATTTTTTGCTTTTTTTTCTTAGCCTTTGCCGATACAAACAGCACTTCAAAACTTGATGATGTTATAGCTATAAACCAGCAAATTTCTAGGATAGACGCACATTTAAAAGGCAATGCATGGATAACAAGATATGCAAACTACAACACATATCATCAAATTCAAAATGAATTAGAAGAAAATGAAAACAATCTAAAAAAGGCACAAAATTCAAGCAAAAGAGCTGAAATTTCAAAGCAAATAAAAACCCTAAAAGAACAACTAGTGCTTTTAAAAGAGTATGAAAACACTCCTTTTTTAAATTTGCTAACTGCCCCAGAAATAGGGCATGCTCCGAAGATTTTAAACCCTATCGCCTTGGTTTCTGGTTTTTCGTATATCAAAAAGATAAATTCGGATTTGGCTGATTATAAAAAGCATTTAGATGAGCTTGAAGTGCTTACTTCTAAGCTAGAAGAAAAAGAAATTTTACTTGAAAATTTGGTTAGCTTAGATAAAAGCAAGATGCAAAAACTTAGCGAACTTCGCCAGCAAATCAGCGATTTTAAAAGTGCTTGTGTCATAGCCGATACGACTTTAAATGTCTTTGAAAAAAAGGTCGATGAATCCGTAATTATCGCCAAAAGCGAGATAAAAAATCAATTTATCAGTATGGTAAATATCGCCATTTTAATTTTTATCGTCATTGCATTTTCGTTTTTCTTTAAATTTGTTGCAAAACGAACTATCAGTGATGACGAGAGATTTTATATGGTAAATAAATTTATAAATTTCATAAACATTAGCCTTATCATCATCATTTTGCTTTTTGCCTATATAGAAAATGTTAGTTATCTTGTTACGGTTTTAGGTTTTGCTTCTGCTGGTCTTGCTATCGCCATGAAAGATATGTTTATGAGTATGCTTGGCTGGATGGTTATAACAACAGGGGGTACTTTTCATGTTGGGGACCGTGTCAAGGTAAATCGCGGTGGTATCACGCATGTTGGCGATATTATCGATATTTCTTTGCTTCGTATGACTTTGTTTGAAGATGTTACGCTTGGTAGCTATCTAAGCAAGGATCACAGGGCAGGGCGGATACTTTTTATACCAAATCATTACATTTTTACCGAGCTTATCTCAAACTATTCGCACTATGGTATGAAAACCGTTTGGGACGGCATAGATATTTTTATCAGCTTTGATAGCAATCACAAAAAGGCTTCTTATATCGCAAAAAGCATAGCCAGAAAGTATTCAAAAGGCTATACAGATATCGCAAAAAGGCAGATGAATAAGCTAAGATCTCAATACAGCATAAAAAATTCAAATGTCGAGCCACGAGTTTTTACCTTTTTTGAAAGTTATGGCATTTGCATTTCACTTTGGTACATGGCAAATTCTCACGCTCCTATGGCTCTTAGAAGTACGATAAGCTCTGAACTTATCGAGGCATTTAATAAAGCCGATGATATAAGAATCGCCTATCCAACCCAAACCATTTACACAGCAAGAAAAATTTTGCCAAAAGCACATTGTGAGAGCGATAACTCGTATGAGTAGGCAAAAATTGTATTTTAAAACCTTTGGTTGTCGCACAAATATCTACGACACCGAACTTATGAAAAGCTATGTAAAAGACTATGAAATCGTAAGTGATGACGAAAACGCCGATATCGTGGTTGTAAATTCATGCACGGTTACAAATTCAGCCGATAGCGGAGCAAGAAGTTATATAAATTCTTTAAAAAGCCGTGGAGTGCGTGTCATCTTGACAGGTTGCGGAGCGGTTAGCAAGGGCAGGGAGCTTTTTGATAAAAATTCGATTTTTGGCGTTATGGGGGCTAGTGAAAAATCAAATTTGAACGAATTTTTAGGCAAAAAAGAGAGATTTTTTTCACTTGGCAACCTAAATAGCATAGATAAAAACATTGTTTCAAATTTTGAAAATCACACCAAAGCCTTTATCAAAATTCAAGAAGGTTGCAACTTTGCATGTAGTTACTGCATCATACCAAGCGTTCGTGGCAAATCTCGAAGCATGGACGAAAACGCCATAGTAAATGAGGCGAAAATTCTAGCTCAAAATGGCTACAACGAGCTTGTGCTAACAGGCACAAATATCGGTAGTTACGGCAAGGACACAAATTCTAGCCTCGGCAAACTTTTGGCAAAATTAGGTCTTATTAGCGGTATACGCCGTATTCGTCTTGGTAGCATAGAACCAAGTCAAATAGACGAAAATTTTCGTGAAATTTTAAAAGAGCCGTGGTTGGAGCGACACTTGCATATAGCACTTCAACACACCAGCCAAGCCATGCTTAGCATTATGAGACGCAAAAATACGGCATTTCGTGACATCGAGTTATTTAACGAATTAGCACAAATGGGTTTTGCTCTTGGCACGGATTTTATAGTAGCTCATCCGGGCGAAACTCCGCAAATTTGGGACGAGGCGGTAGAAAATTTCAAAAAATTCCCGCTTACGCATTTGCACGCCTTTGTGTATTCACCGCGTAGTGGCACGCACTCTGCAAGCTTAAAACAAAGCGTCAGAGGGGACGAAGCCAAGGCAAGATTGTGGCAGTTAAAAGATATAGTTAGCAAAAACAATGTAAAATTCCGTCAGAAAAACAAAACTAAGCTAAATATCTTAGTTGAAAAAAAGATAGGTGAGTATTTCGAAGGTTTGGACGAATACTATAACAAAATGTATATCAAAAGCGACAAAAATATACTCAAAGATTGGGTTGAAATTTGTGATTATGAGATACGAGATGAGGCAAATTATGCGAAAATTTAACAAAAAAAATATCATTTTTATAGTCGGTGCTTTGCTCCTTGCCGCCCTTTTGGTGGCATGGTTAAAAAGCGAGCCAAAAGACATAAGCTACACAAAATACGAAATTTTACTTAGCCAAAACGCCATAGAAAAAGCGGTCATAGACAACGGCTATGTTTTGCTTCATACCAAAGAAGGGCGATACAGAATTTTAGCTTATGCTATCGATTTGGGCGTGCTTTCACGCAGTGTGCCAACGATAAAAAGCGATTCAGATTTTAGTGGCGAATACTTTTTATCAAGTTTGGTGGCTATGTTTTTGATATTAATTTTTAGCTTTATCTTGTTTAGATTCGCCTTTAAATTTTACAAAAACCAATCAACGCAAAAAAATGCAAATTTTGCAAACGAAATGGAAAATATGCTATCCCAAAACACCATGCCTGTTATCTCAAATATCAAATTTTCAGATGTTGCTGGCATAGACGATGTAAAAACAGAGTTAAACGAGATAGTTGAGTTTTTAAAAAATCCAAAAAAATACCGAGAATTTGGTATAAAAATGCCAAAAGGCGTTTTGATGATAGGACCTCCGGGCGTTGGAAAAACCTTGGCTGCAAAGGCGGTTGCCGGCGAGGCTAATGTGCCGTTTTTTTACCAAAATGGAGCAAGTTTTGTTCAAATTTATGTTGGCGTTGGTGCAAAAAGGGTTAGAGAGCTGTTTTCACGTGCCAAATCCATGTCTCCATCTATCGTGTTTATAGACGAGATAGACGCCGTTGGCAAGAGCAGGGGAGATGGGCGAAATGACGAAAGAGAGGCAACTTTAAATCAGCTTTTAACAGAAATGGACGGCTTTATGGATAACTCCGGCGTCATCGTTATCGCAGCTACAAATCGCATAGAAATGATAGATGAAGCCTTGCTAAGGGCAGGGCGTTTTGATAGGCGAATTTTTCTTGGTTTGCCAGACTTAAAAGACAGGGAAGCTATCATAAAAACCTATCTAAAAAACAAAAAAGCAGAAGTTTCGGTAGAGCAAATCGCCAAAATGAGCGTTGGTTTTAGCGGGGCGGCGCTTAACACTTTTGTAAATGAGGCAGCCATAAATGCCCTTAGAAGAAATAGCGATAAGATCGAGCTTGTAGACTTTGAAAACGTCCAAAATAAGGTGCTTTACGGACAAAAAAGGGTGCTTAGTTATAGCGAAAATGAAAAGAAAATTTTGGCTCGTTATCAAGCCGCCAAGGCTATCAGCGCGCATTGGTTTGAGATCAAATTTGATAAAATTTCACTCACCCAATACAGCTTTTTGCCTAGCGAACACGAGATAGAATCAAAAACTCAAATGTTTTCACAGCTAAAATTTTTACTCTCTGGTATGGTTGCTTTGCAGATAAATTATAATGATGTTTATTCAAATGCTAGCGAGGATTTGGCGACGGCAAAAGAACTTGCCGAGCGTATGATTTATGATTATGGCATGGGCGAAAAACTTACGCCAAACGCCGTTGAAGTCGAGAAACTTCTAAGCCAAGCAAAGGATGAAATCAAAGAATTTTTAGTTGGCATGAAGACGCAATGCGACTTAGTAGCAAAGCATTTGCTTGAATTTGAAAGCATAGACAGAAGCGAACTTAGCGAAATTTTAAATAAAATTTATGACTAAATTTTTCTGTATTTTAGTTTTTTGATCTATCAAATTTGACTTTGAAATTTATCAAATTTGATTTAAATTTGATTTTTTAAAATTATCAAATTTGGCTTTGAAATTTATCAAATTTGAT
>JAILCJ010000142.1 GCA_024680445.1 Campylobacter sp. | reverse complement strand
TGAATAATCAAAAGGACTAGAAAACAAGGTTATATCAAGCTCTTTTGCAGTTTTTACAAGCTCATCTGTCCATTCCCATGGCGTATAAGCGTCTTGATACAACTCATATAAACTTTGTCCACTCCATGCTCCACCCGCCATAAATTCAGGTTTTTTAGAGTTAAGCGTAATCGTATCCGCCGTGTAAGTTTGGATCTTTACCGCACTTGCACCAGCTTTTTTTGCCTCTTTGATGATAAGTTTTGCTTTTTCGAGATCGTGTCCGTGATTTGCGGACATTTCGGCTATTATATAAGGCGAGTTGCCATTGCCTATTTTTATTTTATCTATGCAAATTTCATGTTTAAACATTGCTTTTCCTTTGAAATTTTGCAAATTTTACTTGTTTATGGCTAGAAATTCGCTTAAAATTTTAAATAATTATTGGCAACCTTCGCATTCTATGGAGCGATCGGCTACATTATTTACCTTTTCGCTATCAGGTGATTCTGAACGCAAATAATAAGTCGATTTAAGTCCGAGTTTCCATGCAAGAGTATAAATTTCGCTTAAATAACCGCCACTTGCTTTATCAAGGCTTATAAATATATTTAGACTTTGACCTTGATCTATCCATTTTTGGCGAACGGCACCGGCTTTGATAAGCAATCTTTGATCTAGCTCATAAGCCGGGATATAATACTGCCAAGTATCAGGATTTAAGTTAGGTACAACATTTGGTATCATGCCACTTAAATTGTGTTCAAACCATTTACGTTTATAAACTGGTTCTATGGTTTGAGTCGTGCCTATAAGGATAGAAATGCTTGAAGTTGGAGCTATCGCCATCAAATAGCCGTTGCGTATGCCGTAGGTTTTTACTTTATTGCGAAGTTTCTCCCAATCGCAAGTGTTTTGACTAAAAAGTCCGTCGCTATTTACTAAGGCTTTTGCATTTTCATTTGCCGTATCGATAGGGAAAATACCTTTGCTCCATTTTGAGCCCTCAAAAGTTGGATATTTACCTTTTTCTATTGCTAAATTTGAACTAGCATTTATGGTGTTATAACTAATGTTCTCCATTATGCTATCTATGAGTGCTAAATGCTCATAGCTACCCCACATAACACCTTTTTGAGCCAACATCTGTGCCTCGCCCATTACGCCAAGTCCGATAGAACGAGTTGAAAGGTTGGTATATTTGACTTTTTTATGCGGATAAAAATTCAAATCAATCACATTATCTAGCATTCTAACGGCGATAGGCACGACACGTTCGATATCTTCGGGACTATTTATCTTGCTTAAATTTATACTTGCAAGATTGCAAACGGCTGTTTTGCCATCAATAGATTCTTTTTCTACTATGAAAATTTGTTTATTGTTTAAGCTATCAAGAGCGGATAATTTTTTGGCTTTTTTTGTAATTTTATTATCTGTTGTAACTTCTTCGTCTTCTTCAAAAAACTCAACACTTTGATCTTCGTAAATAATTTTGATTTTATAATGATTTGGTTGAGTGTTTTGAAAAATTTCTGTACATAAATTTGATGAACGAATAATGCCTGTATGATCGTTTGGATTGACTTTGTTTGCATTGTCTTTAAACGCTAAAAATGGCATACCGGTTTCAAAATAATTTGTTAAAATCTTTTTCCAAAGTTCTTTTGCAAACATTGTATTTTTTTGGATATTTTCGTCGTTTTCATATTCGATATAACGTTTTTCAAATTCTTCACCATACAAATCACTAAGATCGCTTACTTGCATAGGGTCAAACAAGGTCCATTTTTCATTTGCGGCTACACGTTTCATAAACAAATCATTTATCCAAAGTGCAGGGAAAAGCTCATGAGCCCTACGTCTTTCTTCGCCTGAATTTTTACGAAGTTCGATAAAATCAGTAACATCCATGTGCCATGGCTCTATATAAACAGCGATTGCGCCCTTGCGAGTGCCTAGTTGATCGACAGCTACGGCTATATCGTTGGTAACTTTTAAAAATGGTATGATACCGCCGGCTGCATTTTTATGTCCGTCTATGCTGCCGCCCATGGCACGAACTTTATTCCAGTCCCAACCTATACCACCACCAAATTTAGAAAGCAAAGCCATTTCTTTGTAGCTATCAAAAATACCTTCTATATTGTCTGAAGTTGAACCTATATAGCATGAACTAAGTTGGTGTCTTTGAGTTCTAGCATTTGAAAGCGTTGGAGTGGCGAGCATCACTTCAAATTTGCTTATAAGATCATAAAATTTCTTTGCCCATGATTGACAATCAAGCTCATTTTGTGCCAAAAACATAGCGATAGCCATAAACATATGTTGTGGAAGTTCTATGGGTTTGCCCTTGCTGTCTTTGATAAGATAGCGATCATAAAGGGTTTTGATACCAAGATAGGTAAATTGCAAATCCCGCTCTGGTTTTATGTGTTTGTTTAGATCGTCAAGGTTATATTTTTCTTTAAGTCCGGGCATGATTCTGCCGGCTTTTTCGCCTTTTTCAAAATATTCACGCAAACTATTGTATGCACTATAACCTGTAACTTTGTGATAAAGATCATAAAGAAAAAGTCTGGCTGCAACAAAGGTCCAGTTCGGGCGGTCTATATCTATCTTTTCAACTGCGGTTTTGATAAGAGTTTGTTGAATTTCTTCGGTACTTATCATATCGCGAAACTGGATTTTCGCATCAACTTCAAGCTCACTAAGACTGACATTTTCAAGATCTGCTACAGCGTCTTTGGTATATTTTTTGATCTTACTAATGTCGAGCTCTTCAGTTCTGCCATTGCGTTTTATAACTTTCATCATTTGTCCTTGTAAAGCGTTTAAAAATACTAAAATTCCTGCAAATAACTAAAAATTTTGATATTTTCAAATAAAAAATTGTAAAAAGAATTATGGATTGTAACCAAAATATACTTAAAGTAGCGACTGATTTTGTAAAAAATCACTAAATTTCAAAAGGCTAAAATTTAGGGCTTTTCAACGAATTTTTAAAATTAAAGCACGATTTTTAGGGCAGTTAATAAAAATAAATTTTTTAAATTTGAAAATTCTTATTTGAAAATACTTATCAAAAGCATAAACTAAATTTGCTTTATTATTTTATAGTTTTTTAACTTATTTTATCTGCAAAATCAAGCACTAATGGTTTAGCGATTTTAGCGTAATCATCTGTATTTAAAACGATAGAGTGATCAAGCAAACCAGCGTTAAATGCTATTTGTTCGTAACGTCCAAAAAGTTTGTGATCTACTGTTAATAAAAGTTTGTCATGAAAGCTAAATGGCGGAATAGAACCTATGACACAATCGCTTAATTCAAGGCATTCTTGTTCGCTTGTTAGCGAAGCTTTTGTGCCATTTAATGCCTGGGTGAGTTTGGATAAATTAGCTTTATGATCGGCTGGAAAAACAGCTAGAACATAAATTCTGTTGTTGCGTGAATTTGGTTTTTGGCTATCTAGTTTAAGTTCGCTTGGGATAGTTAAGGCGCCAAAAATTTCATTATTTTTTTCATCTAAATTTTGTTGAAAAGTGTCGTTTTGCTCTTTCAAATTTGATAAATTTTTTGTATTTTTTTGCTTTTGAGAATTTATCAAATTTGATTTATCTAAAAGTTCAAAATTTTCTTTGCTCTTTATCAAATTTGAATTTTTTGAAATTTCACTCTCTACTATCAAATTTGTATTTAAGTTTTGAAAATCCGCTTTATTATTTTGCAAAAAATGCTCTTTAAAATTTTCGCAAATTTGTGCTTGGCTGACGCCTTTTACTATGCAAACTAAGGCTTTTGCACCTTGACCTAGTAAAGTACCACGTGCCTTTGCTACAAGTTCTGAAGTGCCGGCTGCTTCGTGAGATATGACTTTAAAATTTGCGTTATTTTGGCTTAGTAAAGTTTGAAGGTTAGAAAAAATTTTCTCCGACATTTTTTGATACCTTTTTGAGTTAAAATGTAAATAATAAATTTAAAATAGATGTAAAATTTGTTAATTTTTTGGAGCTCTCCTCCCCGCAAAAAGCGGGGGGAGAAAAAAATCAAAGCATCATTGGAGCAAAAATAAATCCAAATGCAACTGAAAATGCTATAGCTAAAACGCCCGGTATAAAGAATGGGTGGTTGAAAATATAATCACCAATTCTTGTTGTTCCTGTATCGTCCATTTGTACCGCACCTAGCAAAGTAGGATAAGTTGGCAATACAAACAAAGCAGAAACTGCTGCAAAAGACGCTACTATGATATAGGCATTGCTAGTATCTGTGGCTGTAATACCAAGTGCAGCAATAACAGTTGGAATCAAAGCTTTTGCTGTTGCCGCTTGTGAGTATAAAAGCATACTTGCTAAAAATAATGCTACAGACAAGAGCACAGGATACTGTCCGACCAAATCTCCAGCTAAGGCTTTGATCTCTGCTGTATGGTTAGAAACAAAGGTATCACCAAGCCAAGCCACGCCTAAAACGCAGATGCACGCTGTCATACCGCTTTTAAATGTGCTTGTGCTAGGAAGTTTGCCGATATCAACTTTGCAAAGAATTGTAATCAATGTCGCGATAATCATCATAAAGCTCATGATCGCACCGTCTCTTCCAAGAGCAAGTTCTTTTTTAGGGGCTGCTGGATTTTCGATGTATTGATGTGTTTTGCCTATTTGATCTTTATCTGTTTTAACAGTTAATTTTTGTTCTAAAAGAGCATCAAATTTGGCTTTATCTTTTTCTTCATAAACTTTTTCATAACCAGTGATAACGCTTGGTTGAATCCAGCCAACATTTTTACTAATTGCAGTTGCGTAAAATACAATAGCTATAACGCCGATCAAAAATATCAAAACTGATTTTTTTGCACCTTGCGGAAGTGTTTCGTATTCTGCTTGAGTTACTTCTTTTACTAAACCTGCTTTTAATCGTTCTTGATAAACTGGATCTTTGCTTAAATCTTGGTTCCAGAAAAAATTCATAATCAAAGCTGTAACTATACAACCAAGAAATGTAGTTGGAATCCAAATAGCAAGCAAGACAGAGTAACTAATGCCTAATCCGCCGAGTGCCATGTTACCAGCCATGAAAACAACAGCAGCAGAAACAGGGCTAGCTGTAATAGCTATTTGTGATGAAACAACTGCGATTGAAAGTGGTACAGATGGTTTTATGTTTTGGCTTTTTGCTACTTCGGCTATAACTGGTATCATAGAAAAAGCTGTGTGACCAGTGCCAGCAAAAATTGTTAAAAGATATGTAATTGTTGGGGCTAAGAAGTTGATATATTTTGGGTTTTTACGCAAAATTTTAGATGCGAGTTGTACCAAATAATCAAGACCGCCTGCAACTTGCATAGCTGTAATCGCTGAAATAACAGATGCTATAATCAAAATAACATCCCAAGGGATACTACCAGCCTTTAAACCTAAACCTAGTGTCAAAAGTACAACGCCTAAACCACCGGCGTAACCGATAGCCATGCCACCTAGGCGAACACCTAGAAAAATTGCTCCGAAAAGCACAATAAGTTCTAAAACTAACATAATTTACCTTTCTTAAAAGTCTTTAACGCTATTTACCCATTTGTGGATTTAGCATATTTTTTGGTTCTAACACTTTGTCTATTTGTTCTTTGCTTAGATAGCCTCTTTCTAGGCAGATATCGCCAACTGCTTTACCAGTTTGCAAGGCTTCTTTTGCGATAGAAGCTGATTTTTCATAGCCTATAAGTGGGTTAAATGCTGTAACTATGCCGACAGAACCAAGAACCAATTTGAGGCAAGTTTCTGGATTTGCAGTAAGTTTTTTGATAGCTTTTTCGCAAAGAGTTTTCATAGCATTATCAAGCAATATTATAGAATTTAGCAAAGCATATCCTATGCCTGGTTCAAAGGCATTTAGTTCAAATTCGCCTCTTTCACTGCATAGCATAATGGTTACATCGTTGCCTATAACTTCGTAGCAAGCTTCGCCAACAACTTCGCAAATTACTGGATTTACCTTGCCCGGCATTATAGAACTACCCGGTTGCATTTGTGGCAAATTTATCTCGCCAAGACCGCATCTTGGGCCCGAGTTCATAAGTCTTAGATCGTTTGCTATCTTACTAAGTCTAACGGCGGCAGTTTTTAAGGCTCCACTTACATGTACAAAATCAGCTGTATCTTGTGTGGCAGCGATGAAATCTTCGGCTGGCTTAAACTCAACTCCTGTGATCTCTTTTAGATATTTTTCTACTTTAAATTTATAATCTGGGTGGCAGTTTATGCCTGTACCGATAGCGGTTGCGCCCATATTTAGATAAGTCATAGCTTCTCTTGCAGCTGTTATCTTTGCGATATCGCTTTTGATATAGCTTGCAAAGGCGTTAAATGTGTTGCCAAGTGTGGTTGGAACGGCATCTTCAAGCTCTGTTCTACCCATTTTGATGATATCTTTAAATTCTTTTGCCTTGTCTTCGAGAGCTGTTTTTAGTTTCTCCATAGAGGCTAGCAATTCTGTAAGTTTCATGTAAGATGATATCTTGATAGAGCTTGGATACGCATCATTTGTGCTTTGTCCAAGGTTGGTGTGGTCGTTTGGATGAAGGTATTGATATTCGCCCTTTGAGTGCCCCATCATTTCAAGTGCGACATTTGTAATAACCTCGTTTGAGTTCATGTTTGTGCTTGTACCCGCACCGCCTTGAATCATATCTACTACAAACTGATCTAAAAATTCACCAGCGATAATTCTATCGCATGCCTTAGCGATGGCTTCGGCTTTTTCTTTATCTAATACTCCGCAGTCTCTATTTGAAAGAGCGGCGGCTTTTTTGATTTGAACGAAGGCCTTTACAAAGAAAGGATAGTCCTTCAATCTTCTTCCTGTCATTTGGAAATTATCAACAGCGCGAAATGTTTGAACGCCATAATATACATTATCTGGAATTTCTAATTCACCTATGAAATCGTGTTCTTTTCTAGTTGCCATTTTTTTCTCCTTTGATTGAAATGTTCTTGAAATGATACGAATTAGAAACTTAAATTTAAATTAAAAAAAATTTATTAAAATATTAGGTTAAATTTTTTATCTTTCGCAAATGTTGATAAAATGTGAGTTTTGGGCTAAAATTTTAAAAAGATTTTTTGTAAAAATTTTGTAAAATAAAAATACAAAAATTCAGAATTATGTATGCTTAAATTTTTCTAAAAATGCTTAAATTTAGGGCGTTGTGAAACAAATAAGTTATAAATTAAAGAAATTTTAAAGGTTTAAAGATGCAAATAGCTATCAAAACACTGGGTTTAAAAAAAGATTGGATAGAAATTTTAAAAGACGAAATTTATAGTGAGTATTTTGCCAAAATTTTGGATAAAGTAAATAATGCAAAGCACGAATCTATCGTTTATCCACCCGATAATTTACTCTTTAATGCCTTCAAGCTTACTTCGTTTAAGCAAACTAAGCTTATCATACTCGGTCAAGATCCCTATCATGGCAAAAATCAAGCCATGGGTTTGAGTTTTAGCGTGCCAAAAGGCGAAAAGATACCGCCTAGTTTAAAAAATATATATAAAGAAATATATAGCGATCTTGGTATAAAACAGCCAAATTCTGGCGATCTTAGCTATTGGGCAAAGCAGGGAGTGTTGCTTTTAAACTCGACTCTTAGTGTTGGGGCTGGTGTGGCAAATTCTCACGCAAATTTTGGCTGGGATAAATTTAGCGATGCTGTGATAAAGATTTTAAGCCAAAAAAAGCAAAATTTGGTTTTTATGCTTTGGGGAAATTATGCAAAAAGTAAAGCAAATTTGATAGATACAAAAAAACATTTGATTTTAAGCTCGGCTCATCCAAGCCCACTAGCTCGTGGGGCGTTTTTTGGCTGTAAGCATTTTTCAAAGGCGAACGAGTATTTAAAAATGCATCAAATTTCGCCTATTGATTGGGATTTGAACCATGAAATTTGAAAATTTTTGCTGTTTTAAGGGATAAAAATGCGTAGAAAAGATAGAGAGTTGGACTTTAATGCGGGTCTTGATATTATAGATAAATGCGTTTATGGCGTGATTTCATGCAAAAACGGCGATGAAATTTTTAGCATACCTATAAGTGTGGCAAGGCAAGATAAAAGCGTGTATATCCACGGAGCAAAAAGCGGAAGTAAAAATAAGCTTTTAAAAGACGGCGTAGATGTGCTTTTGCTTTGTGTTTGTGACGCCGTGGTGCCTAAATTTAGTCAAGATGATATAAAGCACGCCGTTAGCCAAAATAAGGCGGCAAGCATTTTTACTACTGAATACAAAAGTGTTATCGCAAAGTGCAAAGTCTATGAAGTTAGAGAGGATAATGCTAAAATTTCAGCTCTTAAAATTTTATGCGAAAAATATACGCCAAACTACCTCGAAGCCTTTGATTCGGCGATTTTGCAAAGTTTAGCTCAAACAAAAGTTTATGAACTTCGTATCCAAAGTTTAAACGCAAAGGCAAAAATTTTAGCCACTTAGTGCTATACTTAGGCAAAAAAGGATAGCCCTTGCAAGCTTTTGCACTTAAATTTCGTCCAAAACTCCTAGAACAAATTTGCGGTCAAAGCCAGATAAAAGAGGCTTTTAGAAAATTTATACTCGCAAACAAAATTCCCCACTCTATCTTTTATGGTCCGGCAGGTTGTGGCAAGACGACCTTCGCAAGGGCAGTTGCAAATGAGTTGGAGTATGATTTTTACGAATTTGACGGCGGAAATTTAAAGATAGATGAGTTTCGTAAAATCCTAAAAAACCACGAAAACGCCCTAACAAAGCCACTTTTTTTTGTAGATGAGGTTCATAGGCTTAGCAAAACCCAGCAAGAAGCCTTGCTTATACCTATGGAAAATTATCGTGCCCTAATCATCGGCGCAAGCACGGAAAACCCATTTTTTACCCTTAGCTCTGGTATACGCTCTCGCTCCATGCTTTTTGAGTTTAAGCCACTTTGTTCGCAAGATTTTGACATTTTACTAACTCGTGTTAAAGAAGAGATAGACTTTAATATAGACGATGAAGCCAAAGAGTATTTGGCTAAAAGTAGCGGTGGAGACGCAAGGAGTTATTTAAATTTGTTGGAATTTGCACTCACGCTTGATACAAATATAAGCCTAACAAATCTCAAAACTTTGCGTGCAAATGCCGTTAGCGAAGGCGTTAGCGAGGACGATACACATTACCATTTGGCAAGTGTTTTTATAAAAAGTTTAAGAGGTAGCGACACGGATGCGGTGATTTACTACCTTGCACGGCTTATAGACGCCGGAGAGAGTGCGGACTTTATAGCAAGGCGTATGGTGATTTTTGCTAGCGAAGATATAGGCAATGCAAATCCAAACGCCCTAAATCTCGCTTCTAGCACCTTAAATGCCGTTAGCAAAATAGGCTATCCAGAGGCCAGAATCATTTTGGCACAATGTGCGGTTTATTTGGCTAATTCGCCAAAGTCAAATTCGAGTTATGAGGCTATAAATTCGGCTTTAAAATATGTAAAAAACGAAACGCCATTGCAAATTCCGCCTTATCTTATAAATACGAATCCAGATATCAAATTTTATCTTTATCCGCATGATTTTGGTGGCTGGGTTGAGCAAAAATATATGCAAAAGGATTTGAAATTTTACCATAGCAAAAAAATCGGTTTTGAAAAAACCCTTGATGAGTGGGCTTTAAAAATCAGGCAAAATGCCAAAGAAAAAAAAGAAAATGGGTGAAATTTCAAGGCGTGGGGCTAAAATTTGCGTTTTATCAAATTTGATAATAGTTGAAATTTTTGAAAGATTAAAATAAAAGCAAGACTTGATTAAAGAAAAAAGGCTAAAATTTACGCTTTAAAAAATCAAATTTGATGAAAATTTAAATCAAATTTGATAAATCGTGCATTGATTTTAAATAAAATTTTTGAAGGTGAAAAATGGAATTTTTATATATCGTCATGGGGCTTTTTGTTGGCTTTGCAGGGGGATTTTTTGGCATAGGTGGCGGAGCCGTCGTGGTTCCGGTGATGTTGCTTTTGGATTATGATATGAAATACGCCGTTGGAGTAAGCATCATGCAAATGCTTTTTAGTTCAGCCTTTGGTTCGTATATAAATTTCAAATCAAAAATGTTGGATTTAAAACCCGCCTTGGTGCTAGGTCTGGGCGGTTTTTGCGGTGCTATGGGAAGCGGTGCGATAGTTGATTATTTTTCATCAAAATTTTTACTTGGTATGCTAATCACTTTGCAGTTATTAAATCTCGCTAAGCTTTTGACAACGCCATCCGAGCCAAAAGGCAAGGCAAATGAATCGGTGTTTTTGCTGTTTTTAATAGGATTTGGCATAGGGCTAACGGCGATAAGCACGGGCATAGGCGGTTCGGCTCTTATCATACCGCTTTTGGTTGGTTTTTTGAACTATGATATCAAAAAAGCAGCTTCTGCTGGATTGTTTTTTGTGATTTTTGCTTCGATTTCTGGTTTTGTTTCTTTGGCGTATCATGGTTATGTGCATTATAAAGTCGGAGCCATGATAGGCATAGGAGCAGTTATAGGCGTGTATTTTGGCGTAAAAACGGCTCATAAAATCTCCCGCCAAGCCCAGAAAAAATGGATCATCGCTCTTTTATGCGTTATGCTTTGTATCATGGTAAGAAAATTTATAATGAGCTAAAACTTTAAAATAAGCAAATTAGAAAGTTAAGTTTTCAAATTTGCTTATATCTTTGTCGGAAATTTATTTAAAAATCAAAATCAAAAGCAAAATTTAAAAATATAAAAAGTAAAATTTAAGACTTTAGCTAGAAAGTAAGGATAAAAATGATAAAAGAAATTTTAAAACAAAACTATAAAAAACTTATCTTGATAGCGATTCTAACGGCGGTTTATAGTGGTTTGGGACTTGCGACTTTATCTTATATAAATGATAGACTTTTAAGCATTACTTCTTTTGATATTTGGGTGATAGTGCAATTTTTGGCGATTTTAGCGGTATTTTTTATATGTTCGGTGGCGGCAAATATCACTCTTACAAATTTCGGACACAATCTTGTATATAACATAAGAAAACGGCTAATAAAACAAATTTTAGACACCGCAAATTCCCAAATAGACTTTATCGGCAAGGCTAAAATCATAGCTAGTTTAAATGCCGATATTCGCTCTATCAGTTTTGCTTTTATGAGTGCACCAAATTTGCTTCAAGGCTCGATTTTTGTGGCAACTGTAAGTTGTTATTTATTTTATATCTCATCAACGCTTTTTGTCTTTGTTTTCATTTGGCTTAGCGTGATGTTAGCAGTTAGCGGAATTTTTATGCAAAAAATCCATAAATTTTTCAAGCTTTCAAGGCAAAAAGACGATGATTTGCAACACGGCTATAACGATATAGTCGAAGGGCATAGGGAGCTAATGCTAAACCGAGCTAGGGCAAGGCTGGTTTTTGATGAGCTTGATTTAAATGGCATACAAAAACGCGATTTTATGATAAAAGCCGATATTTACCACTCCATAAGCGACAATTTTGGCAATATTATGCTACTTGGCTTGGTTGGTTTGTGTATATTTTTATGCCTTGCTTACGGACTAGCACCGCTAAATACGGCAGTTACGGCAAGTGTTGCCATACTTTTTTTGCGAGGATCCTTGGTTTCTATGATAGCTTCTGTGCCTATCGCTCTTAGTGCAAAAGTGAGTTTGGATAAAATTTTAAATCTAAATTTTGCTGAATTTAAAGACGGATTTGAGTTACAAAACCGCCTAAATCCGCAATGGCAAGAGATAAAATTTATAAATGTAAGTTTTGCTTATGATGAAAAATTTGGACTAAAAAATGTAAATTTGAGCATAAAAAGGGGTGAACTTAGCTTTTTGATAGGCAAAAATGGTAGTGGTAAAAGCACTTTTGTTGCCATTTTATGCGGACTTTTACGACCTAGTCAGGGAGAAATTTTGCTTGATGATGTGGCAATAAATGATGAAAATTTAAGGCAATATCAAAGCAATATCAGCTCGATTTTTAGTGATTTTTACCTTTTTTCGCAAGTCATAGACGAGGTGGCAAAACCCGCTAATAAAGACGATATAAACGAGCTTTTAAGCTTACTTGAAATAGATAAAAAAGTAAGCGTCATAGACGATAAATTAAGCACGACCATGCTTTCACAAGGACAAAGAAAAAGGCTTAGCTTGTTTTTGATGTTGCTTGAAAAGCGAAGTTTGCTCGTGCTTGATGAGTGGGCAGCAGACCAAGATCCGATATTTAAGCGAGTGTTTTACCGAGAAATTTTGCCCTTGCTTAAATCTCGTGGAGTAAGTGTTTTGGCTATCAGCCATGATGATGCATATTTTGATGTAGCGGATAAAATTTTCCTTGCAAACAATGGTGAAATTTCTGAACTAAATGGCAACGAAAGAGAGCGTGTGAGTAAAGACGCAACATCACGACTAGCACAATTATCTTAAAAAGTTATAATTAAGTTATATTTAAATAAAAGCATATAGAATTGTGTAAAAATTAAACAGACCAAGCTCAAAGGTTTTTACAATGTCTCATTTACAAACTGCTTATCCATATTTTGGAGCGTTTTTTTTATTTATTTTGGCAACCTGTTCTTTTGGCTTGATAGTTTATCTATCATCAAAAGTTGGTAAAAAGTTAGCAAATCGCAACACAGAACGCCTAAAACTCAGCATTTACGAGTGCGGACCGCAAGTTGTCAAACAACCAAATCGTATAAATTTGCATTATTTTATTTACGGAATTTTGTTTATTTTGTTTGATGTTGAAGTAATTTTTATGTATCCGTGGGCGGTTGATTTTAAACGACTTGGCATGTTTGGATTCATAGAAATGATACTTTTCGTAACACTTTTAATGATAGGATTTTTCTATGCTTGGGGCAAAGGGGTATTTAAATGGCAAACCATAAAATAAATTATTCGCAAAATGGCGGTTTGCCAGTAGTTTTAACTACGGTTGATAAACTTGTCGCTTGGGGCAGATCAAATTCGCTTTGGGCTTTAAGTTACGGACTAGCCTGTTGCGCGATAGAGATGATGGCAACGGGTGCTAGCCGTTATGACTTCGATAGATTCGGTACAATATTTCGTGCTAGTCCTCGTCATAGCGAGGTTATGATAATAGCCGGTACGCTTTCAAAAAAACACGCCGAATTTACAAGGCGACTTTATGATCAAATGCCAGAACCAAAATGGGTTATTTCTATGGGTAGCTGTGCTAATACCGGCGGTATGTTTAACACCTATGCAACCGTTCAAGGTGTTGATCGTATAATCCCTGTTGATATTTACTTGCCCGGCTGTGCTCCACGCCCAGAAACACTTCAATACGCTCTTATGATCTTGCAAAAAAAGATTCGCCGTGAGAGTGCATTTAGAGCCCGAGAGCCAAAAAGGTTAAAAGCATGAGAGAGTTTTTAAACCGCACAAACGCACAAAAAAAACAATACTATACAAATAAATTTTATGTTGCACCAAGCACACCAAAAATAGATGCCGAGGGTTCAAAATTTCAAGATGAACTCGATATTTTTAAGCAAAATAACATTGAAATTTTAAACTCTTATATCGAACACGAGCAACTTGTTATAAGCGTAAAAGCAGAGCAAAATTACGAAGCACTTAAAAGCCTAAAAGACTATGGTTACGAGATTTTAAATGAAATAGGTGCTAGTGATTATACGGCTGATGAGAATTGTTACGAAGTGTTTTATCAAATTTTGAGTATAAGCCGTAAAAAACGTGCCAGACTCAAATGCAAAATCCAAAAAGAGCAAATGTTACAGAGCGTAACAGCTTTATATCGCTGTGCAAATTGGGCAGAGCGAGAAATGTATGATATGAGCGGTGTTTTGATAGCAAATCATCCAAATTTGAAAAGATTAATCATGCCAGATGATTGGAGCGGACACCCACTGCTAAAATCTTATCCTCTTGTTGGCGACGAATTCGCAAAATGGTACGAAGTTGATAAAATTTTTGGCAAAGAAAGACGAGAAGAAATCGGCGAAGAAAACCGAGATCCAGCCTTTGTTGATAGCAAAGATACATTTAACTTTTCACGTCTTGGCCACGAAGTCGAATACGGCGAAAATGCTTTGGAATTTGAAAAAGTTGTTGAGTATCAAGAAGACGGCGGTGTCAAATTTGTAACACCGATCAAAAAAGGCGAAAACAAAATTGTAAAGGAACGCCCATGAGTCAGGCGGTAAATAAGCTAAAACCATTTTTTGAAAATTTAGAATTTGAAAAAAATGACGGCAAAATGATATTAAATTTTGGCCCTCAACACCCAAGTGCTCACGGCCAGCTAAAACTCGTGCTTGAACTTGACGGCGAGTTGGTAACCAAAGCCATGCCAGAGATAGGTTTTATGCATCGTGGCGTTGAAAAAATGGCTGAAAATATGACTTATCAAGAATTTATCCCGGTTACTGATAGGGTTGATTATATAGCGGCTAGTGCAAACAATTACGCATTTTGCGGTGCGGTAGAAAAGCTTTGCGGTATCAAAACTCCAAGACGAGCTCAAATCATCACAACTATGCTTCTTGAACTAAATCGCATTAGTTCGCACCTGCTATTTTTAGGCACTCACGCCCTTGATGTTGGTGCTATGACTGTATTTTTATACGCATTTAGGGAACGTGAATATGTGCTTGACCTCATAGAAAAATACTGCGGTGCAAGGCTTACTCATAGCACGATTCGCATAGGCGGTGTGCCTCTTGATTTGCCAGATGGTTGGACGGAGGAGTTAATAAAATTTTTAGATAAATTCCCAAGCGATATTGACGACTACGAAGCCTTGCTTACAGAAAACAGAATTTGGAAAATGCGTCTTGAAGAAGTAGGCACCATAAGCAAAGAAAGTGCATTAAGCAACGGTTGTAGCGGTGTTATGTTAAGAGCAAGCGGGCTTCAGTACGATATCAGAAAAGAAGAACCTTACCTTATATATGATGAATTGGATTTTGATGTGCCTTATGCTACAAAGGGCGATTGTTACGCAAGATATAAATTATATATGGACGAAATGAGAGAGTGTATAAAAATTTTGCGTCAATGTGAAAAACTTTACCACGAAAGCGAGCCAAAACTGCTTGCAGATATGCCTGAGTTTGTAAGTCCTAGCAAAGAGCAGATAATGACACAAAACTACTCACTTATGCAACATTTTGTCCTTATCACGCAAGGCATCAGACCGCCAAAAGGCGAAGTGTATTTTCCAACCGAAAGTCCAAAAGGCGAACTTGCTTTTTATATAAATAGCCATGGCGAGGCTAGCCCATATAGGCTAAAAATTCGCACTCCAAGTTTTTATCATTGTGCGATTTATGAAGAACTTCTAGTTGGTTCTTATGTTGCTGATGTCGCCGCCATCATAGGTAGTACAAATATCATTTTAGGCGAGGTTGATAGATGAAAAGGATAGATCTTCGCAATACAAAAGAAAATTTCTTAGACCAACTTCAAGTCCAAATGTATAATCTAAAAAATGGCGAAGTTGCTATATTTTTGTTTGAAATAGGCGATTTTAGCGGAGTTGAACAAGCCATAGACATGGTTTGTCAATGTGGTTGTGAGCTTATGAATTCGCTCAAATTTAATCAAGTCGACTGGACGATAATCGTTAAAAAGGTTAAAAATGAAATTTAAAAACTTCGTTCAAGCCCAAACTCTAAGCTTAGCAAATTTGCTTTGCGTTTCGAATCCAAATTTGGCAAAAGAGTTAAAAAAATGCGAATTTCGTTATATTTCGTGCTTTGAAGATAGCATTTTGGGTTCTGAAAATTTGATTCGTTGCGAAATCGGCTCTATAAGCTATGTTTTGGCACTACTTTGCAAAAATTACGGCATTGATGGCGAATATTTTGACGAGCTAGATGACGGTTTTATAAGCGGAGAGTGCAATGTCGGCGAAGAAGAATTTCAAGAGCTTAGCGAGTGGTTAAAACAAGCAAAACAAATCATCATCGATGATACATTTTTTTCACATCCAGACGCAAAAATGCTTTTTAACTTTTTAGCCTTGCTTGACAAAGATATAATTTTAGCAAACGGCGATAAAAGCGAGTTTGACACGGATTTAAATTTGATAGAGTTAAGCGAGTTAAAAAATTACGATGGTAGCGTGGTTTATAAGATAAAAAGTGATGAAGTAAAACTTATAGGCGGCGTAAATTTTGCCCTCGTTAGTAAGATAAAAGATGGTAATGAAGTCATGATAAATGGTGAAAATTTACAAATAAAAGTCAAATTTGAACAAGATAATTCATTAAAAGGCACCGTGGCTTTGCTTTATATGCCTAAGCCAAGGGGTTATGCATTTGAATTAGTAAGGGTTTGTAATGCAAATTAATATAAACGGCAAAATCTGCACTGCAAATGACGGCGAGAGCATACTTCAAGTTGCAAGACGCGAGGGAATTTTTATCCCGGCGATTTGTTATATAAGTGGTTGTTCGCCGACTTTGGCGTGTCGTTTGTGTATGGTTGAGGCTGACGGCAAGAGGGTTTATGCCTGTAATGCCAAGCCAAAAGAAGGTATGAGCGTACTTACAGATACGCCAGAGCTTGACGCTGAACGTAATGCCATTATGCAAACTTACTGCATAAATCACCCATTACAATGCGGAGTTTGCGATAAAAGTGGCGAGTGTGAATTACAAAATTTAACCGCTTTAATGCGTGTGAAAGAACAAAATTTTTCTATTAAAAGTACGCATAAAGTCAATAAAAATTACGGTCTTATCAGCTACGATCCAGCACTTTGCATAGTTTGCGAAAGGTGCATCACCGTCTGTAAAGACAAAATAGGCGAAAGTGCTTTAAAAACCACGCCTCGTGGCGGAGATCAAGTCGCAAAAGAGTTAAAAGACATAGTGCCAAAAGACGCCTTTGCGGTTTGGAGCAAATTCCAAAAAAGCCTTATAGCACCGACATCAGGCGACGATCTAGACTGCTCTATGTGCGGTGAGTGTGCGAGTGCCTGTCCGGTTGGAGCACTTGTTGATAGCCGTTTTAAATACACTTCAAACGCATGGGAGCTTAAAAGAATTCCCGCTTCAAATCCGCATTCTAGCGATTGTGAGTTGCTTTACTACGAAACCAAGCCAAGTGGCATACAAAATCGCAAAAATAAAATTTACCGAGTGAGCAACGACTGCGAATTTAGCGAGTTAAATCCAAGTGCTAGATATGCTTTTGATTTTCACAACGAAAACGCAAAAAAAGATACACAAAAATTCCAAAAAATCGTTGATGAGATAAAATCAGGCGAGATAAAAAATATCAAATTTAATAGTTTTATCACCAACGAAGAAGCCCTTATTTTAGAGCTTTTACGAGAAAAATACGATCTAAATTTGATAAATTCCGAGGCTTTGAGATATCAAGAATTTTTAGATCAAGCCAGTAAATTTAGCGGACAAGAGCTTTATAATGGCGATTATGATGATATCAAAAAGGCTGATTTTATCGTTTGTGCAGGGGGATTTTTGCGAAACGATAGCCCAAATACAAGCTACAAAGTAAATAACGCCATAGTTATGAATAAAGCAAGCGGAATTTATTTTCATAGTTTTGGCGATGAGATAGTCAAAAAATGGGGCAAGGCCTTTGATACGGTTGTGCATAAAGCAGGTTTAAACGATCAAATTTTACTTGCATTATTGAGCGAATTTGCTGAAAATTTACCAGATGAAGTAAGCGAATTTTTGGCTAAATTTAAATACGAAACGACAGAAAACATAGAAAAAGAAATCAGCGAAGAAGTCGTTAAAATCGTTAAAAACGAAGACGGCGAAGATGTAGAAAGCAAAGAAACGATAAAGAAAAAAGTTAGCGAAGAAGTCGTAGTTAGTAAAATCAAATTTTTTGAAAATATCGGCATAAGCAAAGAGCGTATGGGCGAACTTGCAAAAGGCAAAGCAAACAAGGTTTTGATTTTGGGCGAGGACTTTTATAAGGCTAAAAATGCGAACATTTTGGCTATGTTGGCTGGATTATTGCAAAAATTTACTGATTTTAAACTCATTTTTATACCACCGCGTACAAATTCGCTTGGCGTGGCTAAAATTTGCACATTAAGCAAACTTGCCAAAAATGGCAAAACCCTTGGTTATAACGAAAATGGGGATTATAAATTTGGTGTTTTTGACGGCGATTTAGACGCTGGGGCATTAAATCAACAAGAAGGCACATTTTCTAGCATTAACACCGAAGTGGTGCCGACAAATGCCGCTTTAAAACATGAAGGATATTTTTTAAATGACCTTGCAAACGCCCTTGATTTGACTCAAAAATACACCATAAACTACACTCCAAAACTAGCTTTAAAAGCAAGTTATAAAGAAATTTTATTTGATGAGCTTGAAAATTTCTATGACAGAGCCGGAGAAAGAAAACGTGGCTATAAAATGAATAATCAAACAAGTCAAGAACAAGGCAAATTTGAAAGTTTCGAGCTTAATAAAGAAGAAAATTTTAACATTTATCTTGCAAATCAAGCATCAAATTTATCTTTTATGTCAAATCACTCATCGGCTTTCAATCAAGCACTTTGCCTTTACGCAAGTGCGGATTTTTTAAAGCAAAACGAACTTAGCGAAGGCGATGTGCTAAGCGTAAAAAAAGGTGATTTTGCCCTTGCTATGAGCGTAAAAACTGATAAAAATTTAAGCGAAGCGATAGCTTACATGGGGGATTATGACGATAAAGTTTGTGTAGATAAAATTTTTGAAAATTCTCGCTACGCACAGGTAGTTATAGAAAAATTTAAAGGCAAAAACGATGAGTGATATAGCATTTTTTATCCTTGAAACAGCGATAAAATCGCTCGTTATCCTAGCTGTTATCGCTACTTTGGCTGGTCTTGCAACCTATGCTGAACGTAAGGTTTTGGCGTATATGCAAAGACGGGTTGGCCCTGATATGGTCGGTCCAAAGGGCATTTTACAAATAGTTGCTGACATGATAAAGCTTTTCACAAAAGAAGATGTGGTGCCAAGCAATGTTGATAAAGTCATTTTTCTTTTGGCTCCCCTTGTCGCTGCTATCGGTGCTATCGCCGCCCTTGCGCCTATACCATTTTTGCCAGAATTTGAACTTTTTGGACGAACGATTCGCCCGATAGTTGCCGATGTAAATGTCGCCATGCTTTATATAATGGGCGTTGCGTCTGTGTGCGTGTTTTCTCCACTTCTTGCCGGTCTTGCAAGTTATAACAAATACGCTCTTATTTCGGCGGCTCGTGCGATAATGCAACTTTTTAGCTTTGAAGTCGTTGCTGGTTTGGCATTGCTAAGCGTTATTATGAGTGTTGGCTCGCTTTCTTTGATAGATATAAACGCTCACCAAGGCGAACATGGTTGGTTTATCTTTAAGCAACCCCTTGCCTTCGTGCTTTTCTTGATGGCAAGTTTTGTTGAATCAAATAGAACGCCGTTTTGTATGACAGAAAATGAAACTGAACTTGTTGCTGGTTATGGCACGGAGTATAGCGGTATGCGTTGGGGTATGTTTTTTATCGGCGAATACGCAACCATGATAGCTTCAAGCATACTTGTTACCTTGATATTTTTAGGCGGATTTAATAGCCTTTGGTTTATCCCGGGTGGCATAATGATGCTTTTAAAATCAAGCTTGATATTTTTCTTTTTCTTATGGACTAGGGCTGCGTGGCCGCATATCAGGGTCGATCAGATAATGAATTTGTGCTGGAAGGTTTTATTGCCGTTATCGGTTGCAAATGTGCTAATTACGGGGGTTGTGTTGATATGAGCTATAAATTTGTAGATAAACGTGAAGATGTAAGTACAAAAAGCAAACTTTTTGCTCGTTTTGTTAAACGTTCGCTTAAAGGTGAGCTTTTTGTAGGACTTTGGGTCGTGCTAAGAGAAATGTTATTTGGCAAGTCTCATACCCTTATGTATCCTATGGAAAAAATGCAACTTAGCCCAAGATATAGAGCCGTGCATAAGTTGATGAAATTTGTTGAAAGCGAAAATGAACGTTGCATAGGTTGCGGTTTGTGCGAAAAAATTTGCGTTAGCAACTGCATAAGCATGCAAACCAAAGTTAGCGAAGACGGGCATAAGGTAGTTGAAAACTATTCTATAAATTTGGGACGTTGTGTGTATTGTGGATTTTGTGCGGATGTTTGCCCTGAACTTGCCATAGTTCATACCGACGAATACGAACTTGCCTGCGAACAAAGGGCGTATTTTGGTTTTAAAAATGATTTATTAAGCAAAGATGTGAAAACTCAAACAGAATTTGACGGCTTTGGCTCTTTACATAAAAATGCTGATGATTTTATCAAAAAAACACCAAATGCCTATGAAATTTCGGCTCAAAACGAGCAAGAAGGTGCGAAAAATGAGAGTAAATAATTTTTCATTTTTAGGGCTAAAAAATATCAAATTTGATGTTTTCAAATTTGATAAAATGCAAAAATTCGCCCTTTTAGATACAAATAAAACTTTACAAGGCTTTAAAAATGTTTGAAACTATCGCTTTTTACCTTTTTTCTGCCGTTTCGATAGCTTGTTTTGCCGTGAGCGTTTTTACCAAAAATGTTTTACATGCCCTAAGTGCTTTGGCTGGCGGTATGATATTTATCTCGGCTTTGTTTTTCTTGCTAGGGGCTGAATTTTTAGGCGTTGTGCAAATCGTCGTTTATGTCGGTGCCGTCATGGTGCTTTACGGATTTTCTATGATGTTTTTTGACTTTTCAAAGCCCGTGCATGACGCACATAAATTTTCATCAAAACTAAGTATTTATACACTTAGCGTCTTTATCGCCGTGACTATCATAGTGATATTTTTAAGTCCGATCGTGGGTGCAAATATGAGCGAAAAACAAGCTCTTGAAGGACTTAGCAATATCGAAGCTGTCGGTATTTTGCTTTTTAGCAAGTATTTGTTAGTTTTTGAACTTATAGCTATTTTATTGCTTGTAGCAATGGTTGCTGGCATAGTCTTGGCACATAAAGACATGGATAAACAAAACGAGATCGAGGAGCTGTTATGATAGGCTTGACACACTATCTTGTCGTTTCGGCGATAATGTTTGTTTTGGGACTCTTTGGCATAATGAGAAGGCGAAATCTCATCATGCTTTTCTTTTCAAGTGAAATCGCACTAAACGCTGCAAATGTCGCACTGGCTGCGATATCTGTTCATTTGGGCGATTTAAATGGGCAAATTTTCGCCTTTTTTGTTATAGCCATAGCCGCTAGTGAAGTGGCTGTCGGACTTGGTTTGCTCGTCTTGTGGTACAAAAAAACAGGCTCAATAGAGCTTAGTAGTTTAAACAATATGAAAGGCTAAGATGCAAGTGTTTTTAATGGCTTTTTTCTTACCGCTTCTTAGTGCAACTTTTGGCGGAATTTTCAGTTTTGTTGGTAAAAAACTTTATGTTGGCATCATCTGTTCTTTACTCATTTTCATAGGACTTGTAAGCTCTTTGTGTATCTTTGGCGATGTGGCAAACGGACAAGTATATGAAATTTTACTCAAAGACTTTATAAAAGTTGGCTTTATGGATCTAAATTTTGGTTTTAAAGTCGATGCAGTAAGTGCCGTAATGCTTTGCGTGGTTTATGGAGTGGCTTTTATAGTTCATGTTTATTCTATTGGCTACATGGAGCATGACGAAAGTTTTAACAGATTCTTTTCTTATCTTGGTTTATTTGTATTTTGCATGTTATTTTTGGTACTTAGTGATAACTTTGTCGGACTTTTCATCGGTTGGGAGGGCGTTGGTCTTTGTTCGTGGTTACTCATAGGCTTTTGGTATGAAAGATTTAGTGCAAATGCCGCTGCAAATGAAGCTTTTATCATGAACCGCATAGGCGACCTTGGACTTTTGCTCGGCATGTTTTTGCTATTTAGCCAAACTCATAGTTTGAAATTTGATGATATTTTTATGCTTGCACCAAATTTGAATCCGCAAATTTTATCCATATCTGCCGCCTTGCTTTTTGTAGGTGCCATGGGTAAATCGGCTCAATTTCCTTTGCATACTTGGCTTGCAAACGCCATGGAGGGTCCAACTCCGGTTTCTGCACTTATCCACGCAGCAACCATGGTTACAGCCGGTGTTTATTTGGTGATTCGTGCAAATGAAATTTATGCCCTAACTACCGAAGTTAGCTATTTTATAGCGTGTTTGGGTGCCTTTGTAGCGGTTTTTGCTGCAAGTATAGCCCTAGCACATAATGACCTTAAAAAGATAATTGCTTATTCTACTCTTTCGCAACTTGGCTATATGTTTGTGGCTGCTGGACTTGGAGCGTATTGGGTGGCTTTGTTTCACCTTGCAACTCACGCCTTTTTTAAGTCTTTGCTATTTTTATGTGCAGGAAATGTCATGCACGCAATGCACGATGAGTTAAATATCAAAAAAATGGGTGCCTTGTGGAAAGTGATGAAACCAACGGCGATCTTAATGGCTATCGGCTCTGTTGCCTTGGCAGGATTTTATCCATTTGCGGGATTTTTCTCAAAAGATAAAATTTTAGAAGTTGCCTTTGCAAGTGGAGAATTTTATATCTGGCTCGCACTTTTGCTAGGTGCTGTAATGACTGCATTTTATAGTTTTAGACTTATCATGCTTGTCTTTTTCGTGCCAGAGGCAAGCCAACATCACGCTCATGAAGCAAAAAATTTCATGCTTATCGCTTTGGTGCCACTAGCTATAATGGCTGTGATAGCGGGATTTTTCATGGGTGGATTTGAAAATTTTGTTTATAAAATTTTGCCTAAATTTGAATTGCATTTAGAGCATCAAACAGAAATTTTACTTATCATCTCAACCCTTTGTTTGGTTACTCTTTCAACGCTTTTTGCGATATTTGCTTACAAGAAACAAATTTTTAGTCCAAAAGTTGAAACACTAAAAATTCATAAAATTTTGGCAAATAATTATTATATACCGCAATTTTATGATAAAGTTTGCGATTCTTACGCCGCCTTATCTCGGGGATTTAGAAAAATCGATGAAAAAATCATTGATGTTTGCGTTGATGGGGTTGCAAAACTTATAAATTTTATCGCTATAAATACAAACAAAATGCAAAGTGGAAATCTAAGCCTTATGCTTCGCCTTATGGTTGCAGGTTTCGCCGCCTTGTTAAGTTTTGTGTTCTTGCTAACGGAGTTTTAAAATGCTAACATTGATAATCTTTTTCCCAGCATTTGCAGCCATGCTTGGTTTCGTGATCGAAGAAAAAAGCATAAAAGTCTATGGGGCGTCCATAGCCATGATAGAATTTTTGCTTACTTTGTTTATGTTTTATGGCGTGGATTTTAGCGAATCGTATGATTTGCTTAGTTTTGTACCGCTAATCCCTAGCATAGGTATAAATTATCTTGTTGGCGTAGATGGCATAAGCATATTTTTGGTAATCATGAGTGCCTTTATGACTTTTATAGCTCTTTTTTCGCTAAGCATAAAAGAAAATTTAAAACACCTAGTAATTAGCGTTTTGTTCTTAGAAATGACAATGATGGGCGTATTTTTAAGCCTTGATGTTGCTTTGTTTTATGTATTTTGGGAGCTTAGTTTGTTGCCTATGCTTTATATCATCGGTGCATGGGGTAGCGGAAACAGAATTTATGCTTCGGTGAAATTTTTCATTTATACCTTTTTTGGCTCTGTTTTTATGCTCGCCGGTATAATTTTTATGGCGTATTTGCATTACAAACAAGTTGGCGTATTTAGCTTTTCTTTGCTTGATTGGCAAAAGAATTTAGATATCCCAGCCAGCACTCAAATTTGGCTTTTTATAGCCTTTTCTCTTTCTTTTGCTATCAAAACCCCTATGTTTCCGTTTCATACTTGGCTACCTTATGCCCACGGACAAGCACCAACTATCGGTTCAGTACTTTTGGCGGCAGTTTTGCTAAAAATGGGTACTTACGGCTTTGTTCGTTTTTCTTTGCCACTTTTTGGCACAGCAAGCCAAGAGCTTTTTGGAGTCATGGCAACTTTGGCTGTGATAATGGTTATTTACACGGCTTTGATAGCCTATGCACAAGACGATATGAAACAAGTTATCGCTTATAGTTCTATCTCTCACATGGGTATAATCATACTTGGAATTTTTTCATTTAATGAACAAGGCATAAGCGGTGCTGTATTTTTGATGATAAGCCACGGAATCGTTAGTGGTGCTTTGTTTATGATGGTTGGTATGCTTTATGATAGAACGCATACAAAACTCATAAAAGCTTATGGCGGTATGGCGAAGCAAACGCCGTATTTGGCCTTTTGTTTTGGAGTAACGACACTTGCTAGTATAGGTTTGCCTTTAACCATAGGTTTTGTTGGCGAATTTTTAAGCTTGGTTGGAATTTTTATGAAAAATGTTTGGTTTGGCGTTTTTGGAGGTCTTGGCATCATAGTCGGAGCTATTTATATGCTAAGTCTTTTAAGACGAGTATTTTATGGCAAATTTAATGAAGAAAATTCAAAATTAAAAGACCTAAATTTGAACGAAATGTTATCTTTAATACCGCTCATCATCGTTATAATCGCACTTGGTATCTTTCCAAACTGGCTTTTAAAACCGATAAATTTGAGTGTAGATAAGATAATTTTTGATATGCAACGCACAAGCACAGAGACCTTAATGATAAAAAGGAGCGTAAAATGAGTGAATTTTTGAATTTAAACGAACTAAGTCTAAGCTCGGTAGCACCGATGCTTTCACTCGTTTGTTTTGCGCTTTTTTTGCTTTGCGTTGGTGTTGTAAAAAAAGATTTAAATAAAGGCTTTTACACGGCTTTTTGTATCATAGCCTTGCTTTTAAATGCTGGTATGATTTTTGATTATCATGGTTTAAAATCTAGCTTTTTTGATATGCTTTTAGTCGATGGTATAGCCATTATTTCTATGCTTATTATGGTTTTGGCTTCGGCACTTTTTATACCACTTGCACTTACGCATAGAAGTTATTTTGAGTATGAAGTTCACGAATACTATGCCTTATTTTTGTTTATGATGGCTGGATTTGAGTTTATGGTTAGCTCACAAAATTTGCTTTTTATCTTTGTGGGATTAGAAACCAGCTCCCTTGCTCTTTATACCCTTATAGCCCTTCACAATAAAGCAAAAAGCATAGAAGCGGCTATAAAATACTTCACCATGGGCTCGCTTGCAGCAGGCTTTTTCGCCTTTGGTATAGCTTTGTTTTATCTAGTTTGTGGCTCGATAGATTTAAACGTGATAGGCGAAAACATAAAAAGTGCAAATTTGCAAAATAGCTTAATGTTGCTTTTGGCTTGCGTTTTCATAGCTTCGGCGGTTGGATTTAAACTATCTTTGATACCATTTCACACTTGGGTGCCAGATGTTTATGAGGGTTCAAATGCCCCTTTGGCTGGTTATATGTCCGTTGTGCCTAAGGTTGCAGGTTTTATCGTAGCTTTGCGACTTTTTGCGATGTTAAATAACTCACATATAGTTTGGGTGCATGATTCGCTTTATATCATTGCCGTGCTTACCATGACTTTGGCAAATATCATGGCTTTGGTGCAAATCGATGTTAAAAGAATGCTTGCTTTTAGCTCTATCGCTCACGCCGGCTTTGTTTTTTGTACTCTAGTCGTGCATACTCATATCGCCTATGTTAGCTTGTTTTATTATTGGATAATGTTTTTGTTTGCAAATTTGGGTGCCTTTTCTATGTTATGGGTTGCTAGATGTGATGATAAAATTTGTTGGCATAAGAGATTCAAACACCCTTATGAAAAATTTTCAGGTCTTATCAAACTCTTGCCTAGTTATGCGGTTATAATGGCGATTTTCATGGTTTCTTTGGCTGGAATTCCGCCATTTAGCGTATTTTTAGGAAAACTAGTCGTTATCGGTGCTGTTATAGAAGCAGAGCATATAAATTTGGCTATTATAATGGTGATAAACTCGGCAATTGCGGTGTATTATTACCTAAAACTTATAGTTTATATGTTCTTAAAAGAGCCGATAGTAAGCGATAAAAGTTTATATACTCAAAACGCCTCTCTTGCACTAAAAGTCATAGTTGGTTTTGCGGTAACTGCGACTTGCATTAGCGTGTTTTGCTCTGAATATATTATAAAATTTATACAACTTTATGTTTCATCGTCAGGCTTTTAAAATTTGCATAACTTTGGCTATAATATAGCTTATGAATAAAATTTTAAGTCTTATACTTTTGCCAATATTTGCATTTGCATTTAGTCTTAGCGTAAATAGCGGTGTAGATGCTGGCAAAAGTTATACCATACTAAATTTAAGTGACGAAAACGATTTTGAGTGTGTAGAGCAACTTTTGGCTTATAACACAAAGCGTTATGTTTGCATGTTAGATGATGACGGACTTGTAAATATAAACGATATAGATTTGACTCTTATGGATATTCGTTACAAAAAACAAGATGGAAAAATTTTCTTAGTTATCTTGCCCAAGGCAAATTCGAGACTATATAATTTTGAAAACAAACTATACGAAAACAAAGAAATTTTTAAAAACGAAGCAAGAATAGGCAAAAAATTTAGCATTTATGTAGATCAAAATTTGAAAGAATTTGATACAAATGTTGAAAATGGCGTAAATTTTGCTCCACTTTTTGACGAAATGCTTTTGCCAACTATCGGTGCCCTTGATTTTAGCAAAGCTCCCATAGAAAACACAGATAGCAACGATATAGACATTTATATAGCCATGAAAAGATCTTATGAAAACGCCATGTATCAAAGATCGTTTAGCGAAAGTTCTCAGGCTATACAAAGATACCCAAACAGCATTTTTGCAAGCGAATTTTTGCTTTATAGACTAAGATCTATGAATAAAATTTTAGAAAAAAATGAAAAAATAGACGAGGACATCGACTATACAAACATTTCAGAAGAAGGCAAGCAATGGATGCGAAAATTTAGCGCTGACGAAAATTTTCCAGAAGTGCTTTACCTTGTCGCAAATTCCTACATCAAACTAAGCTTATTAAGCGATGCAAAATACATCATGGATATACTTTCTACCGAACATTCTAGATCAAATTTCGCACATTTAACCATGCTTGATTATGCTGATGAAATTTATAAAAATTCTAAAACTACCGAGGCAAGAAAACTTTATGAAAATGTTCTTTACAGTGCTGGCGATCTTGATATAGCAAGTCGTGCCGCACTAAGTCTTGCGAGTGCTAGCATAGATAAAAATAAAGCTAAAGAGGCCAAGGATTATATACTTAAAATCTTAAATGCAAATGCAAAATATCTGCTAAATAACGAAGAAAAATCCATGAGTTTAGCCCAAACTTTCACAGATGAAAAAATGCCAGAAATTGCGATTAAAATTTATGAGATCATAGTAGAAAATCGCAACTCAAAAAATGAAAACTACGAAGTTGCACTTAAAAATTTAGGCGTTTTGCTTGTCGATATGAAAGATGTGGATAAGGCTTATGCTTACTTGAAAAGATACGAAGAAGAGTATAGATATGGCGATTATTTAGCAGAGATAGAAAACGCCCTTGATAGACTGCTTTTTGAACGAGATGACGAAAATGCAACCGCCATGCACGATCATTATTTGTTTTTGATGAAAAAATACGGGCATAACGATATCGGCATTAAAGCCTTACTTAGCGAAATAGAGCTAAATTTCAAAGAGAAAAAATACGACGCCATATTGCAATATACAAATGAAATCAAAGACTTAAATTTGACAAAAGGCATGGAGTATATAGGCGATTCTGCCCTTGCACTCGCACAGCAAAGCATAAGGGCAAACGACTGCCAAAAACTTATAAATTTGCTCGAAGCCTACGATATAAACAGCCTTGAATTACCGCAATTTAAATTGCATAGTTGCTATGTTCGCACCGCCAGATACGAAAAAGCCCTTTCGCTTTCAAGATCTCGTGCAAAAGATGAAAATCCAGAAGATAGAGTAGAGTGGCTCATAAAACTTGCAAGCGATTTTAGACAGGCTAAACGTTACGAAGAGAGTTTAACCGCCGCAAATGACGCACTTGCCTTGGGTGCAGAGTTACCATACTCCGACCCATCGCCAGCACTTTTTGATAGATTTTATTCGCTTTTAAAACTTGATCGCTTTACAGATGCGATTCGGACCTTACAAGCCATAGACGAACTTAGGGGACAAGACTTCAAACGCGTTGAGGCTTACGATATCTTGGCTAGTTATTCGTTTAGCAAAAATGATTTTGCAAATGCAACGATTTACGCCAAAAAAGCACTTTCTATGGCAACGGCAGCAGGGGCAGATATTTTTAGTCCGGACTTAAATTTTTTATATGCAACAGCAGCCATGAAAATGGAGAATTTAGACGACGCCTTAGATGAGGCAAGATACATTTTGAGCCTAAAACTAAAACCAGCCGAGCAATGTCGTGCCTTAAACCTTGTCGCCGATATTTATATCATGCAGTCTCGTTCTGACTTAGCCAAACCATACCTAGAAAAATGCGTTAAATCAAGCGATCAAAACGAATACAAAAGCCTTTGCGAAGCTTCACTAAAAATGCTACAAAAATAAAATTAAGAGTCCTTAAAAGTCAAAGTTATTAATTTTTTAAAATTAAATTTACGACACAAGCTGTCAAAAAGCCTTGTTATAATTTCGCAAATTCACAAAAAGTGCCTACATCGCTGTGCTTGGCAAAATCGACGCTATTATTTTTACAGCCGATATAGGCGAAAATGACGCTAGGGTGCGTGAAGCTGTGTGTAGCGGACTGGAAATTTTCGGTATTCGCATGGACAAAGACAAAAACTCAGCCCCACAAACACAAGGCCGCTGGGTAGGATTGCCAGAGACGAGAGTGCGTATCATCATAGTGCCAGACGAAGAACTCGCCATCGCAGAAGACACCCAAAGAATAATAAAGTCCAAATTCAAAGGCTAAAAGGCAAATTCTTAGCCTAAATTTGGGCTAAGAATATAATTTTATATCGTTACAAACTTCTCTCACACAAATTACAACAAATTTATTATTTTTGACATAACCTGTCATGCTACATAATTATAATTTATCAAAAGTAGCCTAAACGCAAAAGTTTAAGTTTGTTTTTTTTTTTTTTTTTTTTTTTTAATTTTAAAAATTCTAAAAAAGGAAAATTATTAAAAAGATGTTGCAAGAAAAATTTGAG